>JADHYP010000041.1 GCA_016782355.1 Candidatus Syntropharchaeum sp.
GTGCTTTCCATGATGGCGTCTTTTCCACAGGTAAAAGAGCGGGTGAAGAGATGGGACGCAGAGGTGAAGAAGTCAAATTATTTCATTCGTGAGTTCTTGCGCATAGAAAGGAATAAAATTGCAAGTGAATGTCCTCGTAAACATACGCTTTCTAAAGTTGATACCCGTGACAGCTTCGACCGGATTGCGAAGACGCATAAGAGGCGAGGGTATTTTCTCAGCGATGAATTGAAGAGAAAAGGTATTGTGGGCGAATTCGCAGGTTCGACAAGAGTCTGGAAGCTCAATACTTATGGCTTGAGCTGGGACAGGATAAAGTATCTGAGCGAAACGTTCATAGAAATAGCGGGGAAATATGAGCTGCCGGTAAAGCGGAAATAAAAAGAAGTTAAACAAATACTAATATTATATAAATAATTAACATGGAAAGAATAGAAATAGGGACGAGGGAAAGCACCGAGCTTATTGACATTACAGGGAAAGTAAAGGAGATTGTCAAAATCAAAAGCGGCGGTGTTGAATCCGGAATCTGCGTGATATTCACAAAACATACGACTTCGGGAATCATAATAAACGAGAACGAAGCGGGGCTGAAAAGAGACATCTTGGCGTTTCTGAACGAGTTAATTCCAAAAGGAAGGGGATACCTGCATGATAGAATAGACAACAACGCACATTCTCATCTCAGGTCTGTTTTGCTAGGCTCAAGTGTAACGATTCCAATAGAAAAAGGCGAGTTGGCTCTGGGAACATGGCAGAGTATCTTTTTCGCTGAGTGCGACGGTCCCAGAAGGAGAGAAATATATGTGAAAGTCATTGAAGGGTAATATTAACCTTAACATCAGTGCAAAGTGCAAAATTCAAAATAAACCTTTCTTTAAAAAAGAAAGCCTTACTAAAGAAACCATTATTTTTCTTGTGTAAATCTGTGTAATCTGTGGTTGTGAAAAAGCCTCAGTGTGGTAATGGACATCCCTTGGGCTTGCGGAGCCCAAGATCCGGGTTCGATTCCCGGCTGGGGCATTATCTCCTGTGCGCCTCACCCATTAATTCACCAATATTCTTATAGCCATTAGCGACAAGATACGCCTTCAAATCCTTATTTATACACGAAAAAATCTCAAATCCTTCGCTTACCAGTGCGCTACCCACCTGAAACAGGCACGCACCGTTCCTCGCATATTCTATTACGTCCTTAGCGGAAAAGATACCACCAACTGCAATCACTGGTATCTTCAACTCTTTATACAGTGCGAAAATAATGTCTTTACCGCCAACCGTCAGATCCTTACCGGATTTACCGCCATAGCCCGTGGGATTACCTAAAAGCGGAATATTGAGCGTGTGGTCAATTGGTCTGGCTATTACTGTATTAATAGCCGTGATAGCATCAGCACCCGCTTTTTCCGCGGTCATTGCCAATCCTGCCGGGTCACCCACGTTAGGCGATATTTTCACTGCGATTGGAACTGGATGCACAATGCTGCGTATCTCCTTTATTATGCCGCTCAGCAGTTTTGGATTATTTTCAACCGCTACGAAATCCGTATGCGGACACGAGGCATTAAATTCGAGCATGTCTATTGGATATTTAACAGCAACCTCCGCTACCTCTCTGCATTCCTCCACATTTTTACCAAAAATGCTCAAGATCAATGGCACGTCGGCATGCTTCGCATCTTCTATTTCCAGCACATAGTTTCTTATCCCCGGGTTCGGAAGCCCCATCGCATTCACGTAGCTATGAGGAGATATTTCAAAGAATGACGGGTTGGGATAGCCTTCTCGCTCATACCGCCCGACCGATTTTGTCACGACCGCTCCCGCACCTGCTACTGCGTATCTATAAAGTAACTTCCCGGAAACTCCGAATCCTGCTCCATTCGCAATCGGATTGGGGAAATTAACACCGCAGACTTCTGTTTTCAATAAAGGCTCGTATTCGGGCGTGAACTGCGAAGGAGGGATTGATAATAACGCACTTGCATCTGGCTTAATAGAAATTCGTTTACCGCTCTTTTCTCGCTTCCAGTTCCCAAATTCCGTTCTTTCCAGCTCTTCCACATTGAAGACCGGGCCGTCTTTACAAACTCGATACCCGCCAAGGTCGCAAGAGCCACAAGCACCGCATCCGCATTTTACTATTCGTTCTACCGAAACCTGCGTAGGGATTCTTTCGCTTCTCGTAATCTCGCAAACACGCCTCATCATCAGTTCCGGACCGCACGTCAATACCTGCTCAAATTTTTCTCCCGATGCCCGCATCTCTTCCAATAAGTCCGTAATCAATCCTTTGTAGCCCTCAGAACCATCTTCCGTAGCGATTCTTACTTCACAACCTATTCTCTCAAATTCTTTCACGTACAAAAGTTCTGCGCTACTTCTTGCACCTTCTAAGACCATTACGCCTTTATCCAATTCTTTTGCGCGCTTCGCTGCGAACTTCAACGGTGCCGCTCCATACCCACCGGCGACCATGCAAATTCTTTCGCCATCGATTGAGAATCCTCTACCATAGGGACCTCTCAAACCTATCAAATCACCCTCGTGCTTTTGATGTAGATTATGCGTGCAGTCACCGACATCCGCAATTGCAACTTCTATTTCACCATCGGGCGAAGCATCGGCAATTGAAATGGGTATCTCGTCTATACCCGGATCCCAAACCATTACGAATTGACCCGGTTCGCTTTGTTTGGCAATTTCCTCCGAGTGAAAGTTGAAAACTTTTACCTCACTACTTGCTTTTTTTAGTTCTTCTATTCTATGTAGTGTGGGGATGTTTAGGGGCATTTTATCTGAGTTTATCTATTCCTTCCGCCGGCTTAAATATATTTCATTCCCCTCTAAAATTAATAGATGAGGCTGATTTGATAATATTCACAATTTGCGGCTAAAATTACAGTATATTGCCTGAATGGGCAACAAAGTAACTTAAAGGGACGATATTAAGTCTATTCAATATGGCACAAATTGAAAAGGTCGTTAAAGCTTTGAACTCAGAAACCAGAAGAAAAATTTTGATGATTCTGGCTGAAGAACCTAAAACCGTTAAAGAAGTGGCTGAAGCTCTTCGAAAAAGTTATTCAATAAATTTGAAGTATCGTGAATCCGTTTTTAAAGCCCTGGAAAAGTTAGTAGAAGCAGATTTAGTAGAGAAACATTATGAAAAAGAAAAAAGAGTCGTTTACAAGTTAAAAAAGAAAGAGATTATCGTTGATTTAACTGAAGAGGTGGTGAGATGAATGGATTTTGAACCAAAAGATATAAGGAAGATTATCGAAGCGAAATTTGGCGATATTTTGAGAGAGACAGAAAAAAGGAAGGTTATGCAATTAGAAAGAAGGGATGCATACGGTCACGAAGCAGGGATTCCAATAGAAGAGTGGGTAAAAGACTGTTTGGGTGAGATTGATTGGGAAATACAGGTCTATTTTCCCAACGTGTTCTTGGAAAAATTCTTTTCAAACACTGATAATGACGAAAGTAAACTCAAAGAGGCTCTTCAACAGACCTGGTGGGGGTTTAAGTTTGGGAGAGACAGGCTACTCGTTACTGAAAAACAGATAAAAGAGTTTGTTCGAGGGAATCCCCTTGGAAGATGGCAACAAGAAGCAGGAGATATAGTGTTATTCTACGGAAGAGACTTTATCAAAGATGCGAATGATGTAATTCTACTTAATGTTAAATCTCACTACATAGAAAGAAGAAGTAGAGCACCGAATATAATGTCCGCTGAAAGATTATTGAAATTTTTTAACGAGTTCCTTAACAGAGATGGTACCTATAAAATATTGGAAAAGGTAAATTTATGGTTCATAGGAGTTGATTATGCCACATCAAATGATGAAACTATTGTCACAAATATACATACTCGTGACTTGTTTCTATTAGACATATCCAAGTTACCACAAATAAATTTTGATGCGGCTATTCAAATACAGTGGCATGTAAAGGATATGGTAGAAATAGAGCAGGATAGACTCGCATTTGTGGAAAATCTCGCTGATACTTTTATGGTGCAATGGAAGAACCATGTTAGGAGTAAAAAAGAAAAATATGACTCACTTGCAGAAAATCTAAAAGGGCTTATTGATCGGCTAAGAAATGTTTCTTAGGTGGTTAAGCCATACAGATTTCTTATATATTTCTCTATGTTCCCTTTGCATAATTCGGTCTGACGATTTTGTAGATTTTTTTCTACTAATCGCACAATTCTTTCATGAATATCTGCTTCTAATGGATTGCCCCAATCTATGAGCCTTATTGGTATTCTGGACAAAGGTCTTTCGGAAAATTCTACTACGCCACCTCTCGTTAATCCTTTATATTTAATCCATGTAAAAATAACATTAGAATTTAGTATAGCAAGCAGATACTTTATGTCCTCCTTGAAATAGGGTTTCTTGACAATTACTGTAACATCTTGTGTTGCATAATAAGGACCATTAACATACACAAATCTGGCGTAACCTTTAGTATCTATTCTCTCCTTACAAGGTGTAAATATCTTTTCATGATTATTTTCCATGAGTTTTTGATTTCTCGGGAACACCCAATGCCACCAAGGGATGTCTCTATCATAGTTATAACGGTTCTCTAATTTTTCCCGAAATTTAAGTAAATGCAGGTATATGTTTGGATATTCTCGCTTGAGGTCTTCTTCATTTTCTACTTCATTTACGAAGATGTAAGGCGTTGTATTCTTAAAGTAGTATTGCTCGAGACTAAAAGCTTTGATAGCAAAAATAAACTTTTCCTTTTCTTTTTCGGTGAATTTATCGGGATTGGGCACCTGAAATGCTTTGTCGAGTCCGCTGACCATCCCATTTCCTATTTCTGCAATGTCACCGAGCCTTACATATCTCTCTGTTTCATTTTCTAACTTACCCTCGATTTCGGTTAAATCTTTTTCAAAAAAGCTCGTGAGTTCGGGTTCGAACCTTTCAAGAACCACATAATACGGTTTTCCAGCGAACCTCACTTGTTTACACGTTTTCTTATTCTTATAAATCCCCAAATCTTCTAAATCTTCTCTCTCAAGTAATTTGGAAAGGGGCAAGTTTAAAGGTTTATTATCAATTTCAACGATAATCTTTGGCGAAAATTCACGACACGTATCTTCGATTGTGGTGAGTAGCGTAAAAATATTTGGTGAGATAGGTTTCAAAGGTTTTCCGTTTCTAAACTGTGGATGGAGATATGCCTCGAAGTAATCTTCTTTAATATAATCTTCACATATTTCCAACCGTTGCAGCAGCTCAGTTACTTTGTCAAGTGTTTTTTTAGTCAGTTTATCCTTACTCCACACATGAACTATTTTGATTGGTTTTTCCGTTTTCTTCTTTACATATTTGAAAATGAGAGCACTTGTGGAAACCTCTTTAAAGATTCGCATTTCATTGAATGTTATAAGAACCTCCAAATCACCCTTTTCACACATATATTGCCTGAGTTTGCCAGCGTGGAGCGTTTGTGTCCAAAAAATAGGGGTGATGAATATTAATTCTCCATTTTCTTTAAGTTTGTCAATACAGAGGTAAATAAACGCATATAATAAATCTGATAAACCATTAATCTTGTCTTGCCAATAAGACACGTTGCGTAATTTTTCATGAACTTCCGCAGGAATGTTTTTCCACCTGACATAAGGAGGATTACCTATAATCACATCAAATTTCTCTCGTATATCTGTTGAAAGAAAATCCCTGTATTCTACCTTAATAGGGGATTTATTGGTAAGTAAAGTGTCTATTTCGTATGCCATGACATTTCTAAATCCTGTTTTCCATAAAACATCCAAAAAAATTCCCTTTCCTGCACATGGTTCTAACACTTTAGCGGTAATATCTTTATTCCCTAAATTAACCATGAACTCAGCAACCGTTTTTGGCGTAAAATATTGACCACGGGTTTTTATTTTATCCATCATTCCTATACCTTCTTATTTAAATATTAGGACTTGAGATATAATTAAATATATTCCGCATCTTCTTCCTCCTATGCTCGAACGCCTCTGTAACGAACTCAAGATTTTCAACGTCTGCAAGTGCCTGTGCGATAACCGATAACCACCCATATAATTTCGACCCATGAGGTGCAACCATTTTCTCTGCAAACTCTTTCTGATATAACAGCACGGCAAGCCCGACGTTATGGAGCAGCAATTTATACGTGATTGGCGATGACAAAGAAAAAGGTATGCTCGCAACGACTTTATCAAATACTGGAAGATATAAATTTAAATAGACTGAAGAAGGGTAAAGAAGGATGAAAAACGGACACGAGTCCAAATTCGAACCGAGTGGCACGGTGATGCCGCGGGAAGAAGCAGGTGCTGACAATCAGAAGCAGATATTTATTATCGGGCACGAAAATCCCGATTGCGATTCTGTCTGCTCTGCCATTGGCTATGCGTACTTCAAAAACATTGTTGACCGGAGATACCTGTATATCCCCGCAAGAGCGGGAGAATTAAATAGCGAAACAAAATTTGTTCTTGAAAAATTCGATATTGAGCCACCCATAGAAATAGAAAGTCTCGCACCTACTGCCAGCGATATGGAATTGAAAAAACCTATTGTCGCTTCACCCCACGATTGCCTGAAGTACGTAGCTTCTTTGATGAAAGAAAGCAATATCCGCACTGTCCCCATCGTGGACTCCAACAGAAAGCTATCGGGAATTATTGGTCTGAAAGACATCGCCGAACATTACATAGATACCATGGGCTTTGGCGACATATCAACGACTCCTATTGACCTGAATATACTGATTGATACTCTGGACGGAAAAGTGATTGCTAATCCCAAAGACGTCGAGAAACTAACAGGTAGGATATTCATTGCAGCAATGCAGAAAGCGAGGATTTTAAGCAAAATCCGTGCGGGAGACGTCGTTATTCTCGGCGACAGGACGGACGTCCAAATAGATTTGATTAATTCTGAATGTTCTGCTCTTATAATCACCGGCAATTCCACAATTAGCCAGGAAGTCATCAGGTTGGCATCAGAGAAAGGAACGGTAATCGTTTCTTCTCCTCACGACACGTTTGTTACCGCCAAGTTGTTCGCTTTGTCAACACCGCTCCATTCTATAATGTCAAAAGAGGTACCCGTAGTAGGACTTTATACCAGGGTTTCAGAGATAAAACGGAAAGTCGTAGAATCCGAATATCGCAGTGTGCTATTGATAGACGCGGACAACCGGTTGATAAGTATAATCACACGAACGGATTTACTTCATCCTATAAGAAAAAAGGTCATTTTGGTTGACCATAATGAGATTTCGCAGGCTGTCGATGGAGTACAGGAAGCAGAGATACTGGAGATTATTGACCATCACCGGGTTGGAGACATATCTACACTGATGCCTATCCACGTTCACAATGAGCCTATCGGCAGTACGTGCACCATCGTTGCTGGATTTATGTTTCTTCATCAAATTGATATTCCGACAGAGATAGCGGGATTGCTTCTCTCCGGCATTCTGTCTGATACTTTAATTCTGACGTTGTCCACAACCACGGAACGAGATAAAGAAGTTGCTTACAAACTGGCTGATAAACTTAACGTTGAGATTGAAGAATACGGCAAAGAACTGTTAACCGCGAGTATAGACATAAAGGGAAAATCCGCCACTGAAATCCTGTTTCTCGATTTTAAAGAATATCTGTTAGGCACGAAAAAAGTTGGTGTGGGTCAAATAATGGTCCTGGACGAGGAGGAGATAAGCGCAAAAGAAGATGATATTAAAATGGAGATGGAACGCTTACGTAAGGAGAAGCAATACGATTTGGTCGCTTTCCTCATTACCAATCCATTAAAAAAGGGTGAAGCGATTTTAGTCAAAGGCGATACGCGGATAATCGAAAAGGCTTTCGCAGTCAAAATACAGGACGATAAATGTGCTATTCCCGGAACGTTATCGCGAAAGAAAGATTTTATCCCCGCGATTGGATACTTTTGCAGCACAATATACGAGTTGTGACGGTATAATTTCAACAGTGCGGCAATCATCGAAATCTCTCTTTTCATAGATGAACCACCTCTTTTAATATGTGTTTACCTATATATCAATATCACTATCCTCTTTTTGCTCCCCTCTCACATAAGAACCAAAGATTCCTATCCCCTGAACTCCATACTTTTCCATTAATTCCTCTTTATGTGTTCTTAAAATCTTCTTTATTTCTTCAACTATTTTTTCTTTCATCCTTTCCCAATTATCAAGTCCCTATGGCTATATAGATATATAATGTTATTTATATCTTTTCTTTCCCGTTCTCCCTTCAATGCTTTTCTGCGATATTTTCATACCAAAAGCTTTGTTGATAGCCTTACAAACTCCTCCGGGCTCAACTCCTCCGGTCGCTTCTCCAACTCCTCAAGTGCTATGCTTCCCGAAGTTTTAAATATATTCCGCATCTTCTTCCTCCTGTGCTCGAACGCCTCGGTAACGAACTCAAAAAACTTCTCCTTCTTCTCTACCATTCTCTTTTCCTTTCCCTTCTCTTTCTCCTTCAACCTCACTATCGCAGTTTTAACAGGCGGCGAGGGATAAAAAGCATCCCGGTGAACGAACTCAAGAATTTCAACGTCTGCAAGTGCCTGTGCGATAACCGATAACCGGCCATATAATTTCGACCCGTGAGGCGCAACCATTTTCTGCGCAAACTCTTTCTGGTATAACAGCACGGCAAGCCCGAAGTTATGGAGCAGCAATTTATACGTGATTGGCGATGACAGAGAAAAAGGTATGCTCGCAACGACTTTATCAAATTCCGGAAGTTCTATTTTCATAATGTCACCTTCCATCACCTCCGTTTTGCTTTCTTTATTACCGTATTGCTCCCTTAATAGCTCACAAAGTTCTTTGTCCTTTTCCACTGCATAAACGTTCTTCGCTTTTCGCTCTAATTTCGCCGTGACGCTTCCCACCCCAGCTCCTATCTCCAGCACCACGTCACCGCTCCCCACACCTGCATATTCCACCATTCTCGCTGCCACGCCGTCGTCAACCAGGAAATACTGACCAAGACTTCTCGCAGCTCTTATGCCTCGTTCCATAAGGATTTTTTCGACTTCCATTTCAAAGTTCCTCTCTACTTAAATTTTCAAACGTTAACTCCGACTCTTCGGTTAATCTTAACTTCATAACAGTTACTTTTTGTGGATAATATTCAGTAGCTAACCTTTTTTAACTTTATACCCTATAATAAGACCGGGTGATTGAAATAAAAACGTTCGACTATTCAATGGGTTTCATGGAGAGCTTATTTGGAAAAATTGGATTAGAGCTGTCCAAGCCGGTGACAGGGATGCTGGCGGCTTTGATCGTCTGCCTGTTAGGGGGAGCGAAAGCGAATCTTGTGTCGCTTGCGGAAGCGTTGCCATTTGACGGTACCGGCTTACTGGTTCGCATGCAGCGAATTCGTCGCTTCCTCTCATGCGAAGGGATTTCACCATTAAAGACGCTTGTACCGTTGATTCGCCTGCTACGACCGATATTGTCGAGATCAGACGACATCGTGCTGACAATGGACCGGACGGAGTGGAAGAAACGGCGTAAAGTGGTCAATATCCTCACCGTGGCTCTCAGCTACGAGGGAAGGGCAATCCCCTTATTCTGGATTGTCCTGGATCGTAAGGGAAACACCTCGTTTGAAGAGCAGGATAACCGATCCAAAGCGCATTGAGACGATGCTGATCCCGATAGCATTCGCATACGTCCTCTGCGTGTTTGAGGGGGAAAGGGAAGAGAAGGAAGGAGAAGTCCAAAAACCACCGAAAGGCAAGAATCGAGTTGTCGGGCTCTTTCTCAGCGGTTTCAGGGCTTTCTACAGGCATATCAGACAGGCAACCATCGAGCAACTCAGGACGTTCATTCAGAGAATGATCAAACCTTTTTACAGTGCCTGGGGTTGGAAAATACCTGCATCTGGCTACGGTTAAGCGATAACGGGTATGGACATGGAAATAAACGAGGTACAAAAGCCAGCTTGAAGAATAACCTCCGGTCAAAAAGCAA
>JADHYP010000042.1 GCA_016782355.1 Candidatus Syntropharchaeum sp.
GGCTTCCTCCTCGCGAAGGAGGCACTCTTCCACTGAGCTACGAGCCCCGCCTTTTATTTTCAAAGATAGATAGTTATTTACTAAATACTATGAGAATAATAAATAGATTAATAAGTTTCGCTGTTTTAAAGAGTTCGAGCCAAATGAAAGAAAAATTTGCATTGACAAAATGATATCTTCACCTCTCGTCATTGGGGCATCTCTGGTAGGGATAGGTTTTTTGACTGGACTGAGCGGAGCGTTGATACCAGGACCGCTTTTTGCTTTTGTAATTTCTGATACGTTGAAGAAAGGAGCTTTATCCGGACCACTTACTATTATTGGTCACGTTTCCGTTGAGTTACCAGTAATAGTGGCACTTGTTTTAGGACTCGGATTGACAGGTTATTTCCTTCAATTCAAATCCTTGATATACGTAATAGGTGGTGTTGCCCTCATTTTTATGTCTTTGTTTATTATTAAAGAGGCAAAGGCGGCGAAGTCACGGTCATTAAGGGAAGAAATGGGCAATGAAATGCGAGGAGCGAAGTATAGGTATAACAGTTCAATTTTTGGCGGTTTCCTACTCACTGCTTTTAATCCTTCTTTTATTCCCTGGTGGATGGCAATATGATACCCGGTATTGTTAAGTGGATTTGAATGGCTTGCCCTGAACGGACTAATTTTAGTTGCCATAGGGCATTTCCTTTCTGATTTCGCCTGGTATTCCGTCGTCTCTTTTTCTTTCGCCAGGGGCAAGAATTTCTTCGTTGGGACGCGATACGAATTAACGATGCTCGTAATAGCTATTTTTTTAATCGTTTTGGGTGTTTTATTCTTTGTTAAAGGGTTGAGTTTTTAATTTTTTATTGCCAATGTAGTAAAAAAAGGATGGAGGATTTAGATGACAAGAGAAAGTTTTCAGTTTTGTATACCGAACTGGATGCGGGGGAACAAAGCGCTATTTGTAAGCGCTTTAGAGCTGATGATCGTGTTGTTGCAGGCACCACATTTATCGGTAAAGGGGGCTAACAAGAGGGGATATCACAGATTTAGTTGCTCAAATCACTATGGACACTTAGCAGAGCTTGGGAAGATGTTTATTAAAAGAAAAATATCCTTAAAGGATTTCTTTTTAAATTTACGCTCCGATACCCACATCTCCGATGCTACCCTCGTAAAAAGGAGAGGAAAACGTGTCTATGGAGCGAAGAAGCTAAAAAATTACAGTTCTGGGGCTTACCAAGTATCCCAGGATTTATTAATCACAACGAATCGCTGTGGAGGGGGACGCAATTACATTTCCACGTTTAAAATCATCAATCACAACAAGAGACATGCCACCAAGCCACAGGAGCTTGCCAAATTGATCAGTTCGGGTGAGATAAAAAAAGGCGACTGGTATATCTATGACGGCGGTCTGAAATCGGGCGAAAATGTGCGTGAAGGGCGGAAAGCAGGGGTAAACGTGGTGACGCGATTGGACAGCAATTTCGTTGTGCGGCTGATCGGCCGGGAATATAGAAAGGAAGATATACTAATCAAGATTAAGCCGTTCACGCGGACAATAGACGGCGTGTCTTTCACGATCTATGTTTTCAAAAGATGTATCTGCAGGGGACGGCGGGAAACCTGTTTTTGATTCGAGGTGAAGAATACGATGATTTCATTCCACTGTTCACAACAGCCTTGAATAGCAAGCCAGAAACGGTCATAAGCAAGTATAGGGAGAGATCTTCGATAGAGCAGGTGATCAAGGAGTTGAAATCGTACTTAAAGATCGAAGGAAATTATTTTCGGACAAAAGAGAGTAATTACGGCTTCATTTTCCTGGCCTGCGTCGTCTATAACTTCGTTCAATACATGTCTACTCAACTCCCGGATACGAGCTTTAAAGATGTTTTGGATAGTGTATCCGCCTATTTAATGTGGGCAAACCCTCCAGAATGCGTGTTTGCCCTTGGAGAGACTTTTGAAGAGTTGCTTATAAATATCGGTTATGAGGTTCCTAATAGAACAAATACCGAATTAATGGGGATTACAACTCAAGCAGGCGAAGTAGATACTTGAAAAGTGGAAAAGAAGCGATGTTGAGATGAGTTTTACCATCGTATTTCTTCACAATATCCGCCTCTATTTCCCACCCATCCTCGCTCACAATCATTGGAAGCAACTTCGCAATCGCATTACCATATCTCTCAGTTAGCTTAAACAGCGTTAGGGCACCTTCTATGCTAACGCATACCTTACCATCATCCTTTCTCTCCGGTGTGTACATCAGACCAAGCCACTTAACGCTTCTTAGAATCTCCTTGTAACTGCTGCTGCCCTTAACCGAGAGCTTCATTTCTATTGCCTTAAGCAAAAGCGTTTGACAAAGCGAAAGATTGTACATTTTTAGCAAATCTTCTGGGCTCGTTTCACTAAAATGCCTTAAAATAAGTTCGTTCTCATAATCCGCCCATAGAGAGAGATCTAAATCCTCTACGGATACATTCAATCTGTGAGCCACATTTTTCATCAATTCTCTTTCCCCCCTTAAACTGTAATGGTTAAATATTAATATATAAATGAAGATAGCATTTTAACTGAATTAAATTTTATAGGTCACAACAGTATGACAAAGCAAATAGATGTATCTGATACTGTATATTTTTATTTAAATAGTCTAAAAAAAGGGGATAAAGACAGCTTTAATGAGGTAATCAACAGACTTATTGAAGAAGCGAATAGAAAAACAAAAAAAGAAGAGATCTCAGATGAATTTCGTAAATTCAAGCATAATCTTTCTTCGATAATAGGTAAAGAGATGAGGGGTATAATAGATATGATGGATATGATGGAATTTCTTTTGTTAAAAGCAACAAGTGAAGAGGGTACGGAGACTTCTATGGAAGGACAGGGTATATTATCGAGTGAAATATTTAAAACTCCCATGATAAGAGGCATTATGAAGTCCCTGGAAGACCAACTTTCTCTATCTTCTGTTGAGGACCCTCACAAAATGGGGGGCGAAGACCTTACGATAAAGGAAAAATTAACTTCTTTTTTGCGATATGACGAAAGAGCACCAAAGGATTGGTTCACTTCTTCACAGTTAAAGCGACTATATGAAGACGTTCATGAGGATAATTTGAGACTTAGCACAGTATCAACATATCTAGCGAATATGTATTCTGAAGGTATTTTACTGAGAAAGGGAAGTAGAGCAATGCGGCAATATCGGTTAGCTTCACTTGAAAGAGGGGAAGCTGTGGGTACAATTCCAGTAGATACACTTTTATAGGATAAAATATTTGTGTATGTTAAGAGAAAAGGAGGTAAGAAATTGAACTACAAAGGTCATTTAACTGTGGGTTTTATCTGCTTTTGCAGCTTAATTATAAGCCTCTTTCTATCCCCTCTTCATCAAACTGTTTATTTCAAGGACATGCCGTTATGGTTTATAGTATGTCTATTTGGCTCACTCGCACCCGACCTCGATCACAGACACAGTAAGATCCATGAATGGTCCTATATAGGTTCAATTTTTTGCGGATGCGCCATATATTTCTTCACACGCGAAGTGTATCAAGCGATGATAATTACGATGCTGCTTTTACTCATTGTGTTTTTACTCTCCAGGTTAAAACATCGTGGCATCACACATCACGCACTAGGATTTATTATATTCACGATATTGGTATATATGGCTTTTCACTTAATGGATTTCACTTCTCCGTTTATAATTACCATGTTTGGAGCAGTAGGATACCTTAGTCATTTCGCCTTCGATTACATCTCGTCTATTATGAAGTCAAGCAGAAAATAAGCTCACATATAACCTTCGACTATAAATGATTCAAATTCATTCCGTTTTGCTAATTCTACTCCTACTACATACGCTTCAAATTTTTTATCAGACAAATAGCAGAAATGTGAGAGCAAATCCATTAAATAGAACATACCAGCCATTACTCCGCGACGTATCTCTTTAAATGTGCTACCACATACCACTTCCACTAATATATCCGTATCATTATCTTTCCGCATTATAAAATCTGGATGGAGTCCTAAAGGTCTTGCAATTAACTTATAATCATATAGAGATTCCATAAGATAACCTGCAACTCCTTCTCCTATACTGCTCAATACAAATTCAAATCTATAATCCAGATCAGATGGTAAGTAACATAAGTCAGGATAATCAGTGGGAACTCTCCTCTTTACATCAACAATATCTTCACGGATATCAAAATAGCTATTCAAGCTTTCTACTGGGTTTTTTATTCCTTCCTCGCTAAATAAAAATACTTTTTCTTCTAAGGTCCTGTAATTTAAAGTTATGATATTGGAATGTTGATAATTTTCAGGCGATGTCAACGTGACAAGTTTCTTCTTTAGCTCACTTACCCCACCCCAACCCTTTTTCATGGCGGTCTTACCCAGGTCTTCTTTATAAATTCTAAGCTGGTACTTTGAAACATTAACCTCTATCTCATAGAAATCAATTATTTTTGCTTGATTGTTACCACTATACCTGTATTCTATCCCCTGATTATTACCTATCTTAGCCCTTGCCGCGTTCATCGCTATCTTATCCCCTGCCGCGCCCATCTTAATGATATATCAATATATAAATTAATAAATAAATAAAAGTTAATAAATAAATAAAAGTAGTAGTTTAAATTATGTAGCCACAATATTATGACAAAGCAGATAGGTGTATCAGATAACGTATATACGGATTTAAAGAAGTTAAAAAAGGGGGATAAAGACAGCTTTAGTAAGGTAATTAGCCGGCTTATCGAAGGAACAAATAAAAAAACAGAAAAAGAGGAAATTTCAGAGGAATTTCAAAAGTTTAAATGTAATCTTTCACCGATAATAGACGAAGAGGCGTGGGGTATAATAGAGATAATGAAACTTTTTCTGTTAAAGTCAATAGATGAGAAGGATAGTAAAGATAAAATTAGAAAAATCTATGAAGGGGTAATCCCTATATTGAATCAGGGAGAAGGATTTATAGATGAGATGGAAATATCTGAAGAGGCAAGGGAATGGATAAGGGGGATTATAAAGAATACGTATAAAAAGGGAGATTTGTAAGTTATAGCATACTTATAGAACTAAATCAAAAAATGAAGAAGAAAGGAAAAGTGGTAAGATAGGAGGTAGTGAAATGGAGAACATGTTCCAGGATTTCACAACCGAAAGTGCGATATTCGAAAACAAAGAGGTGCTTCGCCCCAATTATATCCCCGAAAATCTGCCACATCGAGCGAAGCAGATAAAAAGTTTGGCTGATATATTATCAGCAGCGTTAAAAGGAGAGACACCTTCTAATATATTTATCTATGGTAAGACCGGGACAGGTAAGACCGCTACGGTAAAATACGTGAGCAAGGAGTTAGAAGAGATGGGAGAGAAGACGAGCAGTAAATGCTCTCTGATATATATCAACGGCGAGATATTTGATACGCAGTATAGAGTTTTTGCTTATATCGCAAGGGCGTTCAATAAGCACGTCCCAATGGTAGGTTGGCCAACTGATATGGTGTATTTAGAGATTAAGACGGGAATAGATGGGGGAAAAAAATGTGTAATTGTAATATTAGATGAAGTGGACAAGTTAGTGAGCAAAGGAGATGAAGCATTATATAATCTCTCGAGGATAAATTCCGAGCTAAATAATTCGAGATTAAGCATAATAGGTATTTCGAACGACTTGACTTTCATGGAACTACTGGATCCAAGGGTGAGGTCTTCGTTAAGTGAGGAGGAAATAATATTTCCACCTTATAATGCCAACCAGTTGAAGGATATTCTGGGTGAGAGGGTGGAAAAGGCGTTCAATAGTTCGGTGTTAGACGGTGAGGTGATACCGCTCTGCGCTGCTTTCGCTGCGCAGGAGAATGGAGACGCAAGGAGCGCTCTTGACCTACTAAGGGTGTCAGGAGAAGTTGCAGAGCGTTCGAAATCCAAAAAGGTAACTGAAGAACACGTGAGGCTCGCAAGTGAAAAGATGGAAAAGAACAGGATTATTGAAGTGGTAAAAACACTGCCGGTGCAATCAAAGATTATATTGAACACCGTGATAAGATTAAATAAAGCAAATGCTAAAAGACGTTTCTCCAGTGGTGAAGTTTATAATACGTATCGTAAATTATGCAGTCACCTAAAAATAGAAGCATTAAGCCAGCGGCGTGTTAGCGCTTTAGTCTCAGAGTTGGACATTTTAGGATTGATAAACGCTGCGATTATAAGCAAAGGTAGATATGGGAGGACAAGGGAGATATCATTAAGTGTGCCCGAAGAAAGTGTGCAGCATGCCTTAGTTGGATATTGTGAGCTCGAAACACTGTCCACTATTAAATTGAAAACGCAAGTAGCATTATGTGGGTATGAAAAATGGGAATAGAAAAGGGGCGATGCATGGTAAGTTTTAGGTGCCTGACAAGGTGAAGAGAGAAAATGGACTTAGAGGAGTTACCTGGTGTTGGACCTGCAATACCAGAGAAATTACGTGAAGCGGGTTTAAATTCGTTAGAAGCGATAGCAGTAGCGTCTCCAGCGGAGTTAGTGGCAACTGCTGAGATAGGAGAAGCAACAGCGGCAAAGATAATAAATTCTGCGCGGGAAGCCGCTGACATAGGGGGGTTTGAGACCGGTGATAAGATATTGGAAAGGAGGAAGGAGGTAGGCAAGCTAACCACGGGGTCTAAATCTTTAGATGATTTATTAGGTTACGGTATCGAGACGCAAGCGATTGCCGAGTCTTATGGTGAATTCGGCAGTGGGAAGACACAAATAGCACACCAACTCGCAGTAAACGTGCAGTTGCCACCGGAAAAGGGAGGTTTAAACGGCTCTGCCATAGTAATAGATACTGAGAACACGTTTAGACCAGATAGAATAAAAGATATGGCGGAAGGTGCTGAGCTTGATTACGAAGAGGTTCTTAAAAATATACACGTTGCGCGCGCATATAACTCAAATCACCAGATGTTGCTGGTAGGGAAGGCTGGGGAGCTTGCGGAGGAACTAAAAAATACAGAAAAAACGGTGAGGTTGATGATAATAGACTCAGCGACGGCTCATTTCAGAAGCGAATATGTGGGAAGAGGGACGTTGGCGGATAGGCAGCAAAAGATAAATAGGCATCTACACGAGGCTCTTAGGTTTGGAGACCTAAATAATGCAGTGGTGATGATAACCAATCAGGTGATGGTGAGACCGGACACCTTCTACGGTGACCCTACAAGACCCATAGGGGGTCATATAGTAGGACATACTGCTACTTTTAGATTATACCTGAGAAAGTCAAAAGGTGAGAAGAGGATAGCAAGGTTAGTTGATTCTCCTAACCTGCCAGAAGCTGAGGCAGTGTTCTCAGTGTCTTTGATAGGGATTAGGGATTGATGATGTAGGAGCGATAAGTAGAAGTAGTGAATGAAAGAGTTGATAGGTGCGATTAATAATTTACGAAAAAATCAAACAGTCGCAAAACTAGTAAAGGAGAGAATAAAAGAATTTGAGGAGAATCATAACAAAAATAGCGAAAGTTGGTTCTCAGAACTTTGTTTCTGCCTATTGACAGCAAATTCTTCCGCAAAGCTTGGTATTAAGATACAAAGGCGAGTGGGGATTGAGGGATTTTTGAATATGCCTTTAGAACGATTAGAAGCGATTTTAAAGGAAGAAGGGCATGTATTTTATAAGAGGAGAAGTGAATTTATTGTTGAGGCGAGGAAATTTGATATAAAGGATGCTATAGCCTTGTTTGAGGATAAAAAAGAAGCAAGAGAGTGGCTCGCTAAGAACGTTAAAGGTCTTGGTTATAAAGAGGCAAGTCATCTTCTAAGGAACCTTGGATATGGAAACGTTGCGATATTGGACCGGCATATTTTGAGGGTAATGCAGAGATATGGAGTTATTGAAAGCATTCCTAAGATATTAACGAAGAAAAAGTATTTGGAGCTTGAAAAGAAGTTGGAAGAGTTGGCAAAAGTAGTTGATATGAGTCTTGGGACAATGGATCTGTACTTATGGTATATGGAAACTGGAAAGGTGTTAAAATACTGTATTTATTCTACGGAACTGAGCGGAGCGTTGATACTAAGACCGCTTTTTGCTCTTGTATAATATTAGATACATTGAAGAAAGGCGTTTTATACTCCTGATTGTCTTAGGACATTTTCTTTCTGATTTTATCTATTATTCTTTCGTCTCTTTTTTCTCTAGGGGAAAAAATTCCTGATGGTATACTTGCATAGCTGAAGCAAAACTATAAACCAAATTATCATCTACTTAAACATGTCAAATGAAGTGGCTAAATAAAATCCTTGGCAAGGAGGAAATACCGTCCACAGTCGCCTTCGATGGAATAGACACCTGGTTGGAGATGGCATCGAAATCGCTATTTCGTGGTCTGAGTGCAAATGCCGAACAGTTATATGAAGAGATAAGAGATATACGTGAGAGACTTAAGCAAAACATCTCCGAGCTTCAGGACGCCGAACCCGACGATACTATGCCCGCGCATGTCGCAAAAATAGGATTGTCAAACCGTGATAAAATGGTAAAACATCTCTATTCGCTGACTGAAAAAATTTCTATTCCGATCCAAACCGATTATAAAACGGTTTTATCTTTTTATGGAATAACCAATTCCGACATAGAATTTGCTTCGGGCAAGTCATCGAAGAACGTTTACTATGTTCGGTCACTGTTTCCAGAGGAGGTTAAGGAAGTCGTCGCGGACCTCAATCAATTGAGAACCCTTCTTAACCAGCTTATAACACCCATGAAGGGAAAAGAAAGCCAGATTATGAATTTGGAACGTGTGCCGGGGATAGTAGAGGATATAAAAGAGCTGAAATCAAGAATAGAAAAGGAAAAAGAGAACGTTTGCGAGCAAGAAGAAGAGAGTTCTGCACTCGAAAGGAGAATCGAAACAGAAGGGAAAAGATTGGGAATGATTGAAGAAGCGGAGGAATGGGTGCGGTTCAAAGAGCTCGAAACTGAATTATCTTCATTAGAAGAGGAATTAAACACGCTCGAATCGGACGTTAGCAACTTGTTCTCCCCAATTAACAAAGCACTCAACCTATTGAAGAAGCAGGATGAGACCGGGCGGCATACGTTTACTCCTGAAGAGCGAAGCGCGATTTCTTCTATCCTGTCCTCTCCAGTTCGAGCGCTCGGTGAAGATATTAACGAATTTCTACTCGCTATAAGGAATATCATCGAGGGAGACCCCGCTATCCTGAAGGACCGGAAGCGAGACAGGACACTGGCATGGATAGACCACCTGTTAAATAGCGAGCTATCTTCTATGAAGGAAAAACGTGAGCTGTTACAATCAAGAATTGAAGAGGTCAAAGGTAAGCTTTCGGTTCTGACGGTACTCAAAGATAGGAAGGCGACGGAACAATTAATTGTTTCTGCTAAGGCGCAACTCACTCGATTACAGGAAGGAATACACCGTTCAAAAAGACACATAGTTTCGTTGGAAGAGGAACGCACAGAGAAAGAGCGGATTTTGTTAGAGGCTCTGGAAGGGATTGCAGGTAAAGAGATTGACGTTGAATTCAAGCTTATCCGCCTTCTCTAACTTAGCGAAATATCTTCTTCGCTATCCCTTCTCCCACCCCCGGTATTTTCTTTAGTTCTTTTACGCCACCTCGCTCTGCTATCACCTTTAAGTCCTGCGTAAGCGTTTCTATTGTCCGGGCGGCTCTTCTATACAAGTTGTACCGATATAATTCTCACAATCGCAACCATTTTTTTCATCGAATTTTAGGCGGGAATATACAAACGAATATCCGACAGATTAAATGGACTTCCAGGTCCTACCCATCCCGTAATTAAATGATACAATC
>JADHYP010000043.1 GCA_016782355.1 Candidatus Syntropharchaeum sp.
TTGTTTTCCACTCCAACATATGTTGGGCACATATCTGAAATTTCCCCTAATACTTTTTGCAAGAATATCGCCAGAAAAGTTTTAAGATATAGGGTAGCTATACAAATACGATTTTTCTTTTGATAGTTTTGAAAGTGCAAGGTCGAAAGCTCAAGAACTTATTCCCATTGCCTCGATAGTTAAGGTGAATTCTCGCATATTCAAAACATTTCTTAAAAGAAATGACATTGAGTCTATTGATGCTTTTTTAGAAATATTTGAACGAGTTAAACTTTTAATCGTTACTGACAGCGAAAAGGGAGTATATGGTTTCATTCGTGGACCCAGATTGGAGTCTTACAAGTTTAAATATCCTGCTATAAAATGTTCGAGATTATGTGACACCGCTGGAGCTGGAGATGTTTTAATAGCTGCTATTTTAGCTCAAATCCTCAACAAATATATAAGACTTGAAATTGGATTTGAAGAAAAGATGCTTTCGGTTGCGCAAGGATTAGCCTCTCTGGGCTGTAGCTTCTACGGAGCTAGGAGTTTTTCAAGGATTTTGACTGCTAATAAAGTTAACACAGACGATGCACTCGCACTTGGTGTTGAGGTTGCCAACAATGGGCAAGCTTTCTCCTCATTGCCACCTAACTCGGGGATACCTGAACCCTTTAAGTTTCCTTTCAGATTCAAAGCCTATAATGTATGTCAAATCTGTGGCGAGCAAAGAACCCCCGAAACAAAACGAAAAAAATCTTTGACATCAAAAAAGTCTGCCGGGAAAAATAGATTTGGAGCAGAGTTAGCAGAAGCGCTTATTCCGATGAGTGAGACTTACTCACAGGTCCAATTCCAGCTACAAAACGCCAAAAAGAAAGATGAGATTGAATCTATGGTTAAATCTACACCCCTCTTGTTTATCGGCTCAGGTGGTTCTCTAAGCGCTGCAGTGTTTGGTGAAGAATTAGTTTTTTCACTTTGTGGTAACCCTGCCAGGGCAATTCCCCCTTATGAGTTAGAGCCAATTCGCACGCCTTTGAATAATATATTCCCTGTCCTAATTTCATATAGAGGATCAAACCCAGACATTTTGCGGGCTTTCGATAAACTTCGTGCACTAAGAGTGAGTGATGGGCTAGTTTTTACCAGTGATCCAGATTCGGAACTTTCTAAACGTGCCAGTGATTCCGGCTGGCAAGTATTCATTGTTTCACAACATCGCCAGGGCTTTCTCTCTATAGTTGGTTATCTCGCTACCATAGGCGCACTTTTGGGTATTTTTGCACCTATTTATCTTAAAAAGGATTTAGATTACCGTATTTGAATATAAGACTCTTTTAGGCATCTTTAGAGCAGCTGACATCCGAGCACGTGGATTGTGTGATGGTCTTTCGAGATCACCTAGCGACTATCATTTTATTGCACTAGGAAGTGGTTGGGCTAGGCCAGCGCTTGTTGATTTGGAATCTAAATTTGTCGAAGGAGGAATCGCAACTATTGAATATTCTGAACTAAAAAATTTTACTCACGGACGATATATCAGTGCTTATCGCCACCGCAACAATAGAATAGCAATTATTCTAAAATGTCCGCCATATATGGATCTTGCGGATATGATTCATAAGAAGCTTAAGAAACAGATGAAAGTATTTGAACTCTCGACTGAACACTCCTCGGTTCTAGGAGCTATTGAACTGGTAATCCAAGCACTTTACCTTACCCACCACCTTGGGCTACGAGAGGGGATTGATATTTCAAAACCAAAATATCCCAAAGAGGCAAAAGGAATGTATAGCTGGAGCCCGAAAGAGCCAATAGGTGGAGATTTGGACTAATCAATTGTTAAGACAACGAAAAAGATGCGTGACTAGAAAATAAAGATTTTTATTTCGCCTAATAATAGCGTTTTAAGAATTTTGCTCACAAAAATACTTTGTAAACCAGCAAACCTCGATCAAAAACTAATGAAAATGAAAACCCGAAGCGGCTATTGAAGAAGCAGTGAGTAGCAGTAGTTTGAAGAGCTTACCATTAATGAATCCCAAGGACAAGTTCAAATATTATCCAATGCCTTTTTTTTTTGAAGTTATTTAAATAATAAGAGACTACTATAATGAGGAGGTATAACATAATGAGCGAAAGAAATTTTGGCGGAAGAAGACAGGGTTTTGACCGTCCACCGCGAGAGATGCACACGGTTACTTGTGCGGACTGCGGGGAAGAATGTCAAGTACCATTTAAACCAGATGGCTCTCGACCTGTTTACTGTCAGGACTGTTACCAGAAACATCGACCGAAAAGATTTTAGTCGATATTGTATAGGTAAGTAAGATCGGAACGATTTTTCCTCTTGTCGAAACGAGGGGAAAACATTTTTATTTTTTTTAAAAGCTTTTCACACGTCCAGATTCAGCACTTCCTTCGCATGCTCCTGTATAAACTTTCTTCTTGGCTCCACCTCTTCACCCATCAACACCGTAAATATCCAGTCCGCTTCCGCGGCATCCGCTAAAGTCACTCGCTTTATGCCCCTCGTAAGCGGATTCATCGTAGTCTCCCATAACTGCTCCGGATTCATCTCGCCCAGACCTTTATATCGCTGTATTTTCACACCTGCATCCCCTTCCTTCACGTTTAAGTCTTCCAAAACCTTTGCGTATTCGTCATCAGAAAAGGCATACCTCATCTCTTTTCCCTTCTTCACCATATATAACGGCGGCAGCGCTATATACACGTGGTTCGTGCTTACTAACTCCTGCATGTACCGAAAGAAGAAAGTAAGCAGTAACGTTCTTATATGCGCACCGTCAACGTCCGCATCGCTCATTATGATTATCCTATTATAGCGAGCCTTTTGCAAATCGAATTCCTCCCCTATTCCCACACCCAGAGCAGTAACAAGCGTCCGGATTTCATTGCTTTTCAATATCTTGTCCAGCCTCGCTTTCTCCACGTTCAAAATCTTACCTCGTATAGGAAGAATCGCCTGAAAGTTTTTATCCCGTGCCTGTTTCGCAGAACCACCAGCGGAATCGCCCTCTACTATAAAAATCTCTTTTTTCGCAACGTCTTTCTCAGAGCAATCCGCAAGCTTACCGGGCAGCGAATCGGCGAAAAAATCTTTCTTCCTCACTATTTCACGAGCATGCCGTGCCGCTTCTCGTGCCCTCGCTGCTTCCACTGCCTTCCGTATTATCTCCTTCGCATCATTTGGATTCTCGTCCAGAAACTCCCACAGGTGTTCCCGCACAATTGATTCCACAATCCCCTTTACCTCGCTATTTCCGAGTTTTGTCTTCGTCTGCCCCTCGAATTGCGGGTCTCTTAGCTTCACACTTATTACTGCCGCAAGTCCCTCGCGCACGTCGTCGCCATCCAGACCCACTTTTTTAAGCACGTTGCTCGCTCTGCCGTATTCGTTAAGCACCTTCGTCAACGCCGCTTTGAATCCACTTAGATGCTTACCACCTTCTATGGTCTTCACATTGTTCACAAACGAGAATATGTTCTCCGCATAGCTGTCGTTATACTGCACACCGATTTCCACTTTAACGTCATCCTTCTCGTCTTCAAAAATTATCGGTCTGTGCAGCACTCTCTTATCCCTGTTTATGTATTCCAGAAACGACACAATGCCGCCTTCATACTTGAATTCCTTCTCTTCTCCACTTCTTTCATCTTTCAAGTAAAGCGAAAGCCCGCGATTCAAAAAAGCCAGCTCTCTCAGTCGAGTTGCTAAAATGTTAGTGTCGAATTCGTAACTTCCGAATATCTTGTTATCCGGTTTAAACGTTACCTTAGTCCCTGTTCCCTCTTTATTCTCCATGGAATAATCCAGTTCTTTTAACCCGCATACTGGCTTTCCACGCTCGTATCTTTGATAATAGCACTGTCTATTCCTCCTCACTTCTACCTCCAGCCACTCTGAAAGTGCATTAACAACCGAAATCCCAACGCCATGCAGCCCACCTGCTACTTTATAAACCTTGTTATCGAATTTACCGCCCGCATGCAGCTTCGTCATCACTACCTCCACCGCAGAAAGGTTATACTCCTCGTGCAGGTCAACCGGAATCCCTCTTCCATTGTCAGTTACCGTCACGGAGTTATCCCGGCGGATTATCACCTCTATGGCAGTGCAAAAGCCTATTAAAGCTTCATCCACGCTGTTGTCTATCGCTTCGTTTACTAAGTGGTGAAGACCCCTGGTGCCGGTGTCGCCAATATACATTGAGGGTCTTTTTCGCACCGCCGTTAAGTCTTTTAGCACCTGAATATCCTTAGCGCTGTATCTTTCTTCCATAATCACTATATAAAAAAGTGCGATACGTTTATATAAAACCTCTGCACCCTTGATGACATTCTACTAACTTCATGCCATATTTTTTTATGCAAAGTCTTTTAATTAGTTACCCCACAATATATTCTTAAGTATTAGAACGAGAGAATAATAATTACAAAGAGGGGTGAGGAAGGAATAAAAATGGGGATGAAAGGCGGTTTAGGGAAGCTATTTGTGAAGAAGGAAGGAATAGAGAATGAGGCGGATTATCTGGACCTGGACATAGAAGAGTATGAAGAGGGGCTAAAGGGCGAAGAAAGCGTAAAGATGTACATAAAGACTGCGGAATTGACAGGGTTATACGATATTCCCGAATTGAAGAAGGAGATATATGCGGGCAATATGCTGATTCTGGACATATCACGGGCAAGGCAGGACAAAGTTCTGGTAGAGAAAGCGATAAAAGACTTGAAGATGGCTGCATTAGACGTAGGAGGGGACATCGCCGGTATAAGTGATGACCAGGTGGTAGTGACACCAATGGGAATTAAGATAGAAAGGAAAAAATTGAGTGGGAAGTAGCCTGGCGGTGCAGCGCAGCGGTGCAATGCGGAGTTGGAGTTCGATGTGACGTGACGTGAAAGAGAAATGCCAGATTTGTGGAGCGGAAAGCGAATTGCATTTTTTACCTTATGAAATTCCTTATTTTGGCGATGCCATGATGTTTACCGCGGTTTGTCCCTCTTGTGGATTTCGCTTTACTGACGTAATGATATTATCGGGTGAGAAGAGGAGAAGACATGAGATGGTGATTTCTTCAACGCAGGATTTGAACGTAAGGGTGATAAGGTCTTCGTTCGGAAGCGTTGAGATACCGGAGTTGGGTGTAAGCGTGAAGCCAAGGCGAGGAGAATCCTTCATTTCTACGGTGGAAGGTGTGTTGAAGCGAGTGGAAGAAGTGGTGAAGACGCTGAGCAGGAACGTCGAGGGTAAAAAAAAGAAGCGTGCAAATGCGGTTTTGAAGCAAATAGCGGAAATAAAGTCGGGTAAAGCGAGCATGACGTTAATAATAGATGACCCCGCGGGCAACAGTGCGATACTTTCTGACAAAGCAAAAACCTTTCTTTAAAAGGAGTCTTTACTAACTAACTAACTAACATTCTCCGGGAGAAAGTTTGAGGGAGCGAAAAAATGAGCGTAGGCGATTCGATAAAAAGGAATATAAAGGTTGAATTTGTGAACCGGGAGCCCGTTGAGGAGCTAGAGATAGAGATGGTGGAAAGAAAAGGTCTGGGGCATCCGGACAGTTTATGCGATGGTATAGCAGAAGCGGTTAGTGTAGCGTTGTGTACGGAGTATAAAAGAAAGTGCGGGATGATATTGCATCACAACACGGATAAAGTGCAACTCGTTGCCGGCAGGTCAAACCCGAAATATGGTGGTGGCGAGGTTATTTCACCGATATACGTTTTGTTAGGGGGGCGGGCAACGAGAGAATTTGAGGGCGAAGAAATTGCCGTTGATACGATAGCGATGAAAGCAGCGAAGGATTATCTGCGGAACATAAGGAATTTGGATGTGGATAGCCACGTTGTGGTGGATAGCAAATTGGGACGGGGTTCTTTCGACCTTTTAACCGTTTTTAGAGATAAGGATAGGGAAATACCACTGGCGAATGATACCTCCTTTGGCGTTGCACATGCTCCTCTTTCGGAGATTGAATCCATAGCTCTAAATGCGGAAAACAGGGTGATGGAGGAATACCGGAATAAGGAGAAGGCGATAGGCGAGGATATGAAGGTGATGGCGCTTAGAGAAAGGGATAAAATAATTTTAACGATTGGCGATGCTTTTGTCTCTAAATACGTGGATGACTACGAGCACTATGAAGCGGCAAAGCAGCGATTACGGGATTTCATAAGCGGCATAGCCGAATCTTATACAAGCAGGGAAGTGAACACCCAGGTAAACATGGCTGACACGCCCGATTCGGTCTATATCACGGTGACCGGGACTTCAGCGGAGATGGGAGATGACGGTGCTGCGGGTCGTGGTAACAGGTGCAATGGGCTTATCACGCCAAACCGACCTATTAGCATGGAAGGAACGCCGGGGAAAAATCCGGTGAATCATACCGGGAAGATATACAATTTGCTTGCCGATAAAATAGCCAACGAAGTCGTGGATAGCGTAGATGGAATTCAAGAGGTGTATATAAAAATTCTCTCGGAGATAGGCAGAAGGATAGACGACCCGAAGGTGGCAACCGCTCAGATTGTCTCGAAGAGCGATGCAAACCCCGGAGTAGCGGAAAAGAAGGTGGGGCGAATAATGGATGATTGGCTTTCAAATATCGCTGTGATAACGGAGATGGCGGTTAGAGGCGAGTTGAGAACGTTTTAAAACAAACCTTTTCTTATGTGGGGCTCCGCCCCACGACCCCGCAAGCCCTGTAAGGGCTTAAAGAAAAGGTTTATCAAAAGAATATTTAGAAGGAAGAAAAGCCCCGTCCACGCTACCCGGAATAAAGAGCTTGTCCCACAATTCAAAATCTCACGAAATATTTATATGAGGTGTAATTATGAGTGTGCCGAGCAAAATTCATAATAGCCAGTTGGTGAAAATCCAACCTGAGGAAAGGTTAGCCACCACCTCAGAACTGAACCTTGCATCCAGTCTGGTAACAGGCTGTGGTGAAGCCAGGGGGATGGGATACTGGGCTGCAACGCAAGTAAAGGGATTGAGCCCCGAAATACACGTTATCTCGGAGGTCGACGTTGTTCATTTGACGGAAGGCAGTATTCTCATCGCCGATAGTCCGAATCTCCAGTCTTGGAATATAGCAGGGAGCTCTGGGACATGGCAAGGCGATGCGAGCCCGACGGGGTCTGAGACCGTGGCACGGTATCAAATGGCTATTATGGGAACTCGGGAGACCCAGAGTGTTCTCCCCTGGGGAGTATGTCCTATCAAGTCTATAGACGGCAAGATAGTACAGACGACACTCTGGGAGTCGGACCAGTTCATAGTACCGTTGAAGCGGGGTAATGCCCGTGGAGGGAAGGGACTGGCAGGAGCGCGATGGACCGGCAGGGACACACCCTCCATACCCAGAGATGGGCGAGAGGTGTCAACAAAACTGTGGTTCATAACTCTACAAGCCAGAGAATATCCCACGTGTAAGTTTACGTCTTTAGCGCACTTACTTACGGCGGATTTTCTCAAAGAATGCTTCCGGGAGTTAAAGAAAGGCAAAGCTCCCGGCATTGATGGGGTAACAGTAGGAGATTATGAAGAAAACTTAGAGGAGAATATAGAAGATTTGGTAGTAAGACTGAAAGCAAAGCAATACCGACCACAACCAGTTAAACGAGTCTTTATACCGAAGCCAAACGGGGAACGAAGACCGCTTGGAATCCCTGCCATCGAAGACAAGATAGTCCAGTTGGCGCTAAAGAAAATTCTGGAGGCAATCTTTGAAGAGGATTTCTGTGACGTATCCTTCGGGTTTCGACCCAACCGCAGTTGCCATGACGCGCTGGACAAGGTTGACAAGACCATCATGACCAAACCGGCTAACTACGTGGTGGATATGGACATAGCGAAGTTCTTTGATACGGTAGACCACAAATGTCTGATGGAATGCTTGAAACAGCGAATAGTAGACCCAAGTTTGCTGCGAATAATCGCCCGCTTCTTAAAATCTGGCGTGATGGAGGAAGGGATATATCAGGAGACGGACAGAGGCACGCCGCAAGGAGGGATATTGAGTCCGGTGCTTGCGAACATGTATCTCCATTATGCTTTAGACCTGTGGTTCGAGAAAGCGGTGAAGAAGCGGTTGAAGGGGTTTGCACAGCTCGTTCGCTACGCGGACGACTTCATTGTCTGTTTTCAACACGGTGATGAAGCCAGAGCGTTTGGAATGGCATTAAAGAAAAGACTGGCTAAATTCGGACTGACGATTTCGGAGGAGAAGAGCAGAATCATTGAGTTTGGGCGTTATGCCTGTCAGCAAGCGCGGAAACAGGGCAAGAAGTGTGCTACGTTTGACTTTCTTGGGTTTACGCACTTCTGCGATAAGACCCGAAACGGGAATTTCAAGGTAGGGCGCAAGACATCCAGTAAGAAGTTCAGGCAGAAGATGAAAGAGATGAACCAGTGGCTAAAAGGTATCCGAAATCGCGTGAAACAGGTGGTCTGGTGGCGAGTGCTGAAGCAAAAGCTGGTTGGACATTACCAGTACTACGGTATGAGCGGAAATATGCAGGGAATAGAGAATTACTACTATCGCACAGTGCGACTTGCCTTTAAGTGGGTAAATAGGCGCAGTCAGAAGAAGAGTTATAACTGGAGTCAATTCAACCGTTTTCTCTCATTTAATCCGCTGCCAAAGCCGAAGATTTATCATTTCTATACCCTATCCAAACGTAGAGGATGTGCTTCTGAAGAGCCGGATGAGGGAAAACCTCAAGTCCGGTTCTGTGAGGGGGCTCATAGCTGCCTCGGAGCTAATACTCCATCAGGAGGTGGGCTATGAGTTCTACTCGACATAAAAACATGAACCCATTTGTAGGTATTGCTGTATCAATTGCGGTTACTTATCTATTAATTGTTATTGTGTTTCGAAGATTTGGAACGGAAGTACTATAAAAAGATGGAAAAAGGGAAAAAAATCGCTTTAGGAATTATCGCAATAATCTTTCTGGTGGCTATCTTTGCAGCAGCGATACCAGAAACTAAGATAGAGCAAAAAGCAACGGCGAATTTAAATTTAAGTGCTTACATGATAATTAATTCTGAATATAGTCCCTATTCAGCTATCTCAGAAGATATGGTATATTTCCAGGATAAGCCATATTTAGATAAAAGCGAAACGAAAAAAAGATTTCTAAAATTTTTTTCAATTGCATTGATTATAGGACTATTATAGGGATTTATCGCTGTGGGTATTCAAAATTACATACGTAAAAAAGGAATTCACTTTTATATGTCAATAGATGTTGGGATAGCTCTTCTCACCAAATTAGTTGAAATTGTTGTTATCGTATACGGATTTTTTGCAGCATTCCTTATTATTACCACCACTACTATGTCAGAATCCTTACTTGATGATAGTTATAAAATATTGGTTTTGGAAAAAATGAATATCTTTGAGAAGAAGAATTGCCTTTTAATGTCTGCGGGGATTATTAACTATTGATTGTTAGGTAATTGTGGGACAGCCTCTATGGGAGTAAACACGTATTCTATATCAAATGTCAGAAGAAGAGAAGATATGTGTGATTCTAAGCGCTATCCAAAAGATCAAAGAGTCAAAACAACCTGTCACAGCGTATTTCAAACATAATTCTGTTCCGTTTTCTCGAGTGCAATACTATCGCTATTGCAGGACTCTTCAGAAACGTGGTGAAGAAGGGCTCAGAGATAAGAGAAAAGATGGGAATTATACGAAACTGACAGAAAGAATAAAAG
>JADHYP010000044.1 GCA_016782355.1 Candidatus Syntropharchaeum sp.
AGAATATGGCAACGACTCCAATAAAGATTTTCAGGGCTAATATTATTTTGTTTCTCTCTATAATCTCCACTACGCCAAAAAAATAAATAGAAACCAAGGTTACGACCATCACCACTAAATATGCAAAAATAGAGGCGAGCGGTATTTCCTCACGTATAAAGTCTCTTGATGGAGGCTTCTTTCTTTTCTGCCTTCTTTTCTTCTCGTTTTGCCACGATTCGTTTTAACGCTTCTTCAACTTCCATTTCTTCATCATCAACTCTCAAACCCTTTATCAAAATTTTTGCCGAATTTCTTCATCAAACTCGCCGAATAATGCAAAGTAGCCGAGCCCACACGCCGCCTGAGCACTACACCTGATCCCTTTAGTTCTAGAACATATGCTCGGACAGTCTGCCTACTGACTCCGATATCATCAGCAAGGTATTGTATGGTCAGACCTTCTGGATGATCGGCAAGAATTTTAACAATTTTATCCTTTACATCAATCTTTCTATTAATGATAACCACTAATGATAATTTTGAAAAAGAGAGAATATATAATTTAAAGCTGTTGACTAAAGAATACTGAATTAAACTCAGTTTACCAAACGAACATTAGGTAAATTTAAATATCAGGAACGACAATTACCACATCTATGAAATTTAGTAGTGAGTTAGCTTCTATTCATGCATACCTCTGCGCAGACGGTTACGTTATAAGAAATCCAGAATCACAAAAACACAAATACTATTACATAGGTTTAAGAAATACAAATGAAGTTCTTCTGAAAGACTTCCAGAATAAATTTAAAGTCGTTTTTGGATTAACACCGATAATAACTAAAGATGGACGATGTAAAATTCAAAATAAAACTATATTTTTTCAATTAACAGAAAATTTTTCTTATTATTCTGGCGAATGGAAAATACCTAAACTTTCTAAGGAAGAATTAAAATGTTGGTTAAGATCATTTTTTGATTGTGAATCTTGGATACAAGTTCAAAAAGCAAAAAGCAGGGCTATTGGAGTAGAGTCTATTAATGGGAAAGGATTAAGACAAATAAAAGATGTTTTACAAAAAGAATTTGAAATTCATACATCTGATGTTAAAAAAAGAAAAAATAGAAGCGTGTGGTATATTCATATCTGTGGAAAAGATGATCTCTTGAGATTTAAAGATAATATAGGTTTTTTACACCCGAAAAAGAAAGCACGTTTACAAGAAGCCTTAGATTCATACGAAACCTATGAATGGACTATACCTGAAGAAAAAGAAAAATTAATAAAATTTATAAATAAAAGGGGTAGAATAAGAAAAGATACAAAGGAAATAAGATTCTTTTCAATATTAAAAAAGAATTTAATAGAACTTAAAAACAAATTAATCAAATACGATATAAATGCAAAAGTATATGGTCCGTGGAAAAATAATAGAGGGAGAATTTATTATTGCTTAACTATTAAACAAAGTGAATTAATAAAATTAAAAGGTGATTGAAATAGGACTGAAAGAACAATTGAAAGAAATACGTCCGAATGTATGGGAGCTGCCAAAAACAGCAAAACGTGGCATGCGAGTGCCTGCGCGAATGTTCCTTTCTAAGAAGCTACTGGCTGATGTGGAAGAAGGAGCGATTGAGCAGGTCGCAAACATCGCGTTCTTGCCAGGAATCTACAAGCACAGTATTGCACTCCCTGATATGCACTTCGGCTATAGCTATTAACGATATGTTGTAGCGGTCACGGATTTCCGATCGGTGGGGTTGCAGCGCTGGACTACGAAAAGGGCGGTTTGTCACCGGGTGGTATAGGTTTTGATATAAATTGCGGCGTGCGACTTTTGAGGACGAATTTGACAGAGGCAGATATAAGACCAAAACTTCCGCAACTTCTTGATGCGATTTTTAAAAACGTGCCGTCTGGTCTGGGCAGCAAGGGAAAGATAAGACTGTCTGCAACGCAGTTGAAAGAAGTGCTTGAGCGTGGCGCGAAGTGGGCTATCGAGAATGGTTATGGAACTGAAAAGGATTTGGAACACACAGAAGAACAAGGCTGCATGAAAACAGCTGATGCAAGTAAAATCAGCGAGAAAGCAATGAAGCGCGGCATGCCTCAACTGGGAAGCTTGGGTGCAGGCAATCACTTCTTAGAAATACAAAAAGTCGAGAAAATATTTTTGCCTGAAGTGGCGAAAGTCTTTGGGATTGAAAATGAAAATCAGGTAACGGTTATGATACACACGGGGTCGAGGGGATTCGGACACCAAGTTTGCACCGACTATCTACAGATTTTGGAGCATGCGTTCCGTGACAAGATACGGGAGTTGCCGGACCGTGAGCTTGTGTATGCACCTGCAGGAACAAAAGAGTGTGACGATTATTTCGCTGCTATGAGTTGTGCTGTAAACTTCGCTTTCTGCAATAGACAAATGATTAACCATTGGGTAAGAGAAAGTTTCGCCAAAACTTTAGGCATGAAGGAGGAAGATATGGGATTAGAATTAGTATATGGACTCTGCCATAACGTGTGTAAAATTGAGGAGCATAAGATAAATGGAGAAAAAAAGAAGGTATATTTGCATAGAAAAGGAGCTTGTCGTTCGCTCCCCTCAGGAGACCAAAGAATACCCAAAGATCATAGAAGCGTGGGGCAAGCTGTATTACTGCCAGGAGACCTTGGAAGTGCGTCCTTCGTCTTAGTTGGTGTTGAATCTGCAAAAGAAACTTTTTACTCAACTGCACATGGTGCTGGTAGGCAGATGTCAAGAACCAAAGCTCGACGAACTTACAGAGGCGAACAGGTTAAAGCTAGTCTGGCTCAAAGAGGAATCTTGGTGAGAAGCGCTAGCTGGAAAGTTTTGGCTGAAGAGGCTCCTGGAGTCTATAAAAACATCGACGAAGTTGCAAGGGTGAGTGAGGAAGCTGGGATAGGAAAACGTGTTGCTCGTTTGGTTCCTTTGGGTTGTGTTAAGGGTTGAGACTCTAGTTCCTTTAAACAATTTTCATAAAACACTATAAACTTCTTTCCTTTTTCATTTACAACATATCTTTTTCCTCTCTTTTCGATAAATCCCCTTTTGGTGTTCCTCAAAAGATAATCTAAAGCAGCATAATAAGTCAGATTATTTTTGATGGCAAATTCTTTTACAGTAAGTAGTTTTTGCAAACTACACAAACGCTTATAGAGTGTAGAATGGTAGTAGTTATTAACAATGTGCTGTTTGGATGTTAAGAATTTAATTGCTTCCATTTTTCTTGCGATTTTTTCTTCGTGTTTTAAATCCAACATCCGAAGTAATTTTATGACATGTTCTCTGCGACTTATTTCTAGCATATAATAGTTTTTTCTACTAACGATTTTCTTACCATAGAGGTAATGACACTTTCCTTTCTTGTTATATAAGTGTACGTTTGATGTTATTTCCAATACTCGAAGTTTCTCTTTTATTATTTCCAATAATTCTTTATTTGTATTCCCAATCTTAATTTCGTATCTTAGTCCCCTTCTTAACCTTTTACTTTTTGCAATGCACCCGTCTGCGTCGAAAAATCCTGTTAGGAAAGCTAAAAATTCGTCTTTAAAATTTCTGATTAATTCAGTGTTTTCTTTTATTTTCAATAAAAAATCAAAATCCTTATCTAAATAAGCAACAAATCTAAACCCTTTCTTTTCGTCTTTAGAAACTATAATACCTTCGGTGTGTTTTTTGAATATGTTAACAAAAATTTTTATTAGACTTTCACGGGTTGATGTTACACCAACTTCGATTGTAAATGCAGATGTTCGTCTAACATGTGCATCACCTAGAGTTATACCCATTAAATACGCTTTCTCTTCTTTAGTTCCATTAAACTTGTATTTTTTATATTTACCAATAGCCAGTCTGAGTCCTTCCCATTTACCCCTTATTTTAATATTATTTTTAATCAAAACATACCTTATTCCAGACGCACTTGCATTAAACAATTTAGCTATCCGTTTTAGGGAGAGAAAGTCCTTTGTGTAAAGTTCTGCTATTTTCTGTTCATCAAGTGCATTACCTCTCTTAATCGCGCAACATTCTTTTTTACTACGTAACTTAATCACATTCTTAAGATAACGTCTCATAGTTTCTTTACCGATATTTATTCTATGTTTTTGATAAATCAGTTTAGCCGTCTTTCTAAGAGAGTTACCACTAAGATAAATCCTCTTTGCCTCCTCCAAAATTTCTGAACCTATTTTCATTTTTACCACTTGCATTTTTTTTCTGCAGCCAATTCAATCAATTAATTCACACGAAGGTGATGGTTAATTTCCTACAGGCAGGACTAGCAATTTTTATGGTCAATATTTCTAACAGTTTATTAATAATTTTATTATCTTATTTGTTATAAACCACTTTCGAGAGTAAACTTCCGATGAAATACAAAAGAAGTCAGAAAAACTCAAACATCAAGAATTACTTGCGCTCGCCACACATCTCCAACTTTTTTAACCATCATTTTGTGATAGGTACAAGCCTTAACTTCCGTTCTTAGTTCATGCTTCTTCGGATCCATCTTTTCGCCAGCACATAAAGCATTTAATGCAAACGCCTCTTCATCGATTTTTAACTTAAACTTCGAGAACACCATATTCTCCGAGCCTGACAAAAATATCAATTCGTTGAGCCAGTTGAACATGAGCGACTGCAAGTCATGGCCACGCACTTCGACCTTCTTCTTCTTCGCCGGCTTGACACCATCCGTATCCACCATGACCTCAAACGTTGCGAGTGCGGAGTTCGCGAACACAGCGTTCAAACTGCGCCCGTACGCCGCGAATGCCACGTCGGCTGTAGTTATGTCCAAGAACTCGAATTTCTTCTCCGACTTGGTTTTTTTCGTTTTCTCCATAATACAACTTATACGCTAGATAAGAAATCTTTATAAGTTCCAACAGGTTATTAAATTTCGCAGTTAGAGGGGACGTTTAGAGCTCTAGTAGCTTGCTACAGTAATCCCATGCTTCTTCGGAAGCGCCGGGGTTAAGAACTTTAGACCTCGTATCTGACTGCGTAACTTCTTTATAGTCTTTAATCGATAGAAGGACCAGAAAAAAGCAAATTTAAATACACTCCGATACAATGTAATTATCTTGATAGTCGAGATTCCTTTGATGAAGCTTTCAAAACGTTTAAAAGTCTATTATATGATAGGATATAGTGGAAAAAATGATGTCATTTAATCATTCGAGCTATTTGGAATCGGACTATGTAGAAGACATCTTGCCCGATTTAGGACTAGAAGTCAGTGGATGGAGCCAGCCTTATAAAGACATTTTTAAACGTAGGGACGATCTAGTCAGAATGATTTTTGGTGGTGAGAGCACAGATGAAGAGCTCGTACTGGGTGTCGATTCAGTTCTAACCGTATGCGGCAACACTCTCTCGGATGTCAAGGTGACGTCAAAACTACCTCCTGATGTTAAAAAGGAGAGGAATGAGTATAAGGAATTGTTATTGGATTCTATAGATAGGGCCCGTGATGTCTATTATAACTATCCGCCTAAGATACTCAGAGACGTTGAGGAAGTCGTGTCAGGCGTATTGGACTATTATTACAGTCTTAACAAGGGTTACCAGATTCTGAAAGCAAATGTTGATTGGAGTTATGTGGAAGAAGAGAAGCTGAAGACTGTAAGGGGAAATTCTAGTTATTATGCGGAGTTTGAACGCGATAGGGCGATACGAGGGTGGACCCCTTCTATCGATACATTAGATAAAGTGGTTGGTAAAGGCAAGAAATTGCGAGGCTATCCTACAGCGGGATTGATTTCCGGTCTTTTCGAATATGTACAGCCCAAAGAGCAGTTGTTGAACATGCCAGAAGCAGAAATCGGAGAAATGAGAGAAATAATTGAAAGGGAGCTTGGAAGCTATGTAAATATTAGGAGTAAGCTCAGGAAAAAATTACAGAATAAGTTCAATATCCGCAGGGTCTTGCTGGAAAAAGAAGAAGCGTTGGACATGCTTTTAAGCGAGATAAGACCGCGTACGCCATATAATCTGGTATCAGGTCACCCAATCCAGCAAAAACTCAGGGTCATGATAAGAAAAGATGAGGAGCTGCTGGATAGGGTAGATAAAGTACTAGAAGCCTATATGATCAGCATTCCGGGAAGGCATTGCTCTCAGGCTGTAATTTATGATATGTTCTATGATGTCCTTTTAGGGCAGCCTGAGCAGGTTCTTTGGTTTTTCAACCTATATCAGACAAAGTGGGGATATCCGCCTCTTCCAGGTTATGAAAGCCTGACGCCTGAAGATGTCATTAATCCGGTTCCTGAAGAGAAATTTGATTTGAAGAGTATTGTGCATCAACTAACTAGATACGACGCCAGTGCGCCGATGAGCGACAGTATAGTTTGATCTAGTTCATAAATCCTATTTACGAATAAGGGATGTGTATTAGAATCTGGATGGGAATCTAGGAATAGAAAGTCAGCCGTTGTTGATCAATCCTCTTCTTTAAGTCTGATAGAGCGCAATTCTTCATCTTCCTTAATCTCTTCTCTTAACTCAGGAATATAAGTTTCGTCAAGTATCCCATTTTCTGCTGATATAGTACCGAATACCCTGCTCAATTCATCATGTGTCAGACCACTCATTTCAGGCGGGACCATAAATTCGCTAGGTATAAACTCAAGTCCAGAGACTCTGAAATCACCTACTGAATCCTGAGCCTCTGTTATTATTTCTTCAAGCGGCAGGTCTGTACCATACAGTTCCGCCTTTGAATCCAAGCGCACTAACATTTCATCTACTTCACTTTCAGTAATTTTCGGTATTACTATTATTGACTCGTACGGAACACCATTTTCAATCTGTCCCTTCAAATCTTTCAGGTCGCCAAGCGGCATGGAACGCAATTCATCATCGCTCATCATTCTGGCTTTGCCTACAAACCTTTGTGTATATTGGTCCAGATTAATTTCTCCGCTCATCAGGTAGTTTTGAAGTTCAGTCACGACATTTAATGGCATTGTGTACAACCCTGTAGGGCCACCACTGTGGGCCGTTAAAAGAGTGATTTCAGCAATTAATTGAGTTGCCTCTTGATATTCCGCAATGAGACTCTTTGCGTTTCCATATGGAAGGAAAAACGTAGAAACCCTTTCCTCCTGCTCCTCATCGATATATTCAATTCCGACTTTTCCATCAGAGTATCTGATATCTGATATGTAAATGTTCAGTTTATATGAAAGATATCTTCCTAGATTTGCAAGGTCAATTACACTAAGCTTTTGTTTTCCCTTACCAAAAGTCGTACTAGTTCTGGCTTTTATCCGTTTCATTATTGACCCTAGAGGGCCTGACTCTGCAGAATCATAAAGAGTCTCTTCTTCTATACTTTCTTCTATATCTCCTTCCATCTTTGTTAATCCGTTCAAATCTAGATATTTTCCAATGATGTGCTTTACGTTTCTATATGGGACGGAAAACGTAGAAACACCCCCCTCTTTATTGGCATATTCAACTTCAGCATCTCTCTCAACGAAATCTATATTTGTTATGTGAATTACTCCCTTACCAAAAATTGCACCAAGTCTATCCTTTTTCATATCTACCCAGAATAGACTATCAACAGTTAAGTTTATAAATTTTTTGTCAGAATTCATGGCCTAGGCTTTCAAACACTTTCTTCATCCTCAACGAATCCAGTTCCAGTATCGGCGATTCGCAGATAATCGTTATGTTTTGCTTTCTCCGCATAATTTCTTTTGCGAGCGGCTCAAATGGCGGGCTGTCATCGAGCACAAGATGTCTCCGCTCGCCTTTTGCAGTGTATTCGACGTTCGAAAAGTGGGTGTGCAAATGCTTCAGGCGCAGTGGCTTTACAGCATCCAGCACTTTTCCGTAATCAATCTTTCCGACCTGCCGTGCGTAGATATGTGCAAAGTCTATCACCGGTATGCACCGACGCACTTTTTTACAGACTGCCACGATTTCATCGAGCGTTCCGAACGCACCGCTTTTTCCTGTTGTTTCGAGACCGAGCTTGACGCTGCGCGGCGTTCGCTTTACAAGCTCTTTACACGCTGATATGATTCGGTCAAAAGCCTCTTGTTTTTCCAGCTTGCCGTAAAAACCTGGATGGAATGTCACAACGCCACCGCCTGCCGCACCCATCCGTTCAGCTGCTGACATGATGCGCTTCATCGACACCTTAAGCTTTTTTGGATTACACAGATTCACATAATAAGGCGCGTGGCAGCTCAGGTGTATGTTGTTTTCCTTTGCAGCTTTGCCGCATTCCTTCGCCAGTGCTACGCTCATACGAACGCCGTATGTGAACTGGATTTCAAGGGCTGATAAATTCAGTTCAGCAACGTCTTTTATCCCTTCAAGCGTCCCGCCGCGCGTGAACCCTGGCGTTCCTGCAGGCCCGAGAAAAATATTGAACTTACTCTTCGCCTTACTCTTAGTTCTACTCTTCATACTAAACTTTGTCCTACTCATCATTAATTATTATGTAGTCTGTTCAAAAATCATTCAGAAAAAGAATTTCAGCACAAGCTCAAAACCAACTACCGCAGCGACAACATATGTCACATGCTTAGGCTTCAGCTTGATTAGCGTCTTGCCTTCCTCACCATAGCGCATCAGTCCGCCAGACCCGCTCGGCATGTATACTTTGTCTTTTTTTGCCATGTATATCAACTCTTGTTTAGCATTATTAAATATTAAAGTTTTGCAGGCATAACACCATGAACGAGTTTCATATCATCATCAGAACTTACCATGTATAGACAATATGGGTTTTTATATTCTCTTTGTGCCAGCACACTTTCAACTTCTGGTTTTAATATGCCTTCTGCGGTGAATTGTTCTGCTATTACACAGATTTGAGATATATCATTGCGACGCTCTACCCAGCCGATATACTCTTTTACTTCACCACCGAACTCTTTTGGTTCGAAAAATATAGAATATCGTGTTATTTCTTTGAGTTGATCATTAGTAAGTCTATGTCCTTGTTGGACAGACTTCATAGATATAGTTTTAATAATAATCTTTAAAAATAAAATGGCGTGTTGGCCATAGCCCATCTTCTGTGTCGCCTCCATTTGGAGACTTGGGTAGCATTTGTCTGAGCGCTTATGCTTGCATCGCATCGGGACCTGCTGTCCGTTTCATCTTGTCCTGCCTCAACTCAGCTTTTTCTGTTCCGAACCTTTGACAGCCCGAAAGAGCTTCAGCTACATTGTTGGCGAGACAGGAAAGTTCCGTTTCTGATACAGCCGAATGCTTCTCAGCATGTTACTACTCCGCCGAATAAACGGCTTTCGTAGCTCCCTCAGATGGATGGAGCTTCCTCACTCGTCGTTTGACCGACAAGCGAAGCTACCTGGCCAACTCGCCAAGAATCTATTGCCACGCTCGGCTTATAAAGGTTGCGCTTTTGGATAGTTTGCGGCGTATGTAAAACAAAGCTTTAAATTATAACACTGTTATAAAAATAGTATTAGAAGTGGAATAAGTGATGAGATGGACGTTGAAAAAATCCGCGCTGA
>JADHYP010000045.1 GCA_016782355.1 Candidatus Syntropharchaeum sp.
GCTTCGCATAGTATGCGAACTCACCGGTTGCTGACTCTCCCGCACACATCTTGTATGCGTTTATCATCGTCATCCCGACCTGCATGCCTACCCATCGGAACATCGTTCCACCATCGGTCATCCTGCCTACGACTGTCGGCATCCACAGAATCTGCCAGATCTTCTTCCCGATTGCATCCTTCAACTGGTCTGCCTGCCCTCCAGGGCCTTCACCCTCAAAGCCTGCTGCGAACTCCTTGTTTATGTCTAACAGGAATCTCCTGTCCACCGCATCTGCAAGGTCGTCATCACCCGTAAATATCTTCGCATAGCTGTCGTTCACGAGCATTGGCTTCGTCTCCACCATGTGCTCCTGAATGACCGCGCCGCCAGGCAGCGCGTGGTTCAGCACTTCCATGTAGTGGCTTATCGTATCAGGCGTAACTTCCTTACCCAATCTCGCTTCTAACAGCCCGTGCGCATCGTCGAGACCTAAAACGATGCCTCTCTTCATGTCGTCCCAGCATTGCTGCATCGCCGCATTGTTTATCCAGTGCAGGTCGTCGTGGTTCACCATGATGTCCGTATGGTTCATCATGTAAGGCATCAGGAATCGCTGCCCCTGTGGCATCCCCACATCCGGATTGTATGCCGGCGTTCCCGATTTTCTTGCCGCTACTATCTTCTCCGCCTCTGCTATAAACTCTCTCTTCCTCTTTCCTCCTGGCTGCGCAATGCCGCCATACACGTAAAAGTCCGTCGCTGTGCTCTCTGGCTTCTCCGCGAACTTATCTGACATCGCTTTCAGGAAACTATGTTCTATATTTTTATATGGCATTTTATAATCCCACACCTCCTCTCGGTACTTTCAGAACTAAGTCTTTCACACCCACGTCCTTCTTTCCACCTTTTATCTCCGAAATCTTCTTCCACGGTTGGAATCCACCTACCGTTCTCTTCCAGTGTATCTCTGCACACACGTCCATTGACTCCGGGTCATCTTCTTCTTGCCAGACACCGCCCTGTGCATTCCTGTACATACACGTTCTCTTCCTCAGGTCATCCTCTGGTAATGGCTTTCCTAATACTACTTCTTTGTCCATCGCACCGCCAATCATGTCCTTTACGTAAGTGACTTCTTTTGTCCTATCATCCTGTGCCCATCTCCGCAGTGCATCGAACATCATTCCGTTCTTGTCCAGTCGAACCGCGTGTCCGTGCACGGTCCTTCCTCTCAGTCCTGTTCTCGCGGTATCGTATAACTCTGTATCAATCATCTCTTTTGATAGCTTCTCTATGTCTCTCTCTCTCCCTTCGATGATAGTCCTGCCTGATAACACACCGGGGTCCACTCCTTTATACCTCGTATACGCACACTGTGCTCGGAGATAAGGCGTTATCGGTGCGAACTGCATCGAATCGGTGAACTGCACGTATCTTATCCTGTCACCTGCTTTTGCTCCCTCCGTCGGCTCTACCATCTGACGAACGGCGCAATCAGGCTCTTCCATCTCCTCCAGTGGCGGGTGAATGCTCTTGTATTCTTCTCCAGGCGCGCGGTGTGCAAGCAATCTCACAATGTCCTCTTCTGCTATGTCTCTCAACTTCTCGTACTTGTAGCTTGGGTCCATATATTTCCTTCTGTTTTCCGCTATAATGGTATTTCCTTGACAATATTGTGTCATTTTTTTTTCCTCCTTTTTCTACTTCGCAGCTTCCGCAACTGCCTTCATTGGCTCTGCGAACTCAGGTATCGCTCCCAGCACTTCTCCATACAACGCTGACGTCCTCGCAGGTGAGAAATACATCGTGTCTGCATCTATGCACATCGCAGCACAGAAACAGGGTATGAACTGCCCCTTCGAATGCCTCGTAACGATGTGGTTCCCGTAGAACACTCCCGGTCCTCCGCCTCCGTAAATGGAGTGCGAGAAGAACGAACTCGATACCGAAGTACCCTGTGCCATTCCCCAGTCCACTCCCGGCATACCGGTCTCGTGCTCCAACAGCACGTTGTAATGCATGATGTTCGACGGCACTGGCTGCCCTGCACGCATGGATGCGCAATTCACGCATACCGCTGCAAGCATCCCCGCCGACGCGTATGCATTCCACATCTGTGGGTCGCCTGCCTCATAAACCGTGTAGCCAGACGCCATCTTCTTCTTCGCCTTTATCACTCCGTCTGCTTTTGCTCTCTCCACCAGGCTATACACCACGTCACCCAATGTACCCGTCTTTCCGTTCTCCTTTATCAGGTCGTGCACCATATTGTTCGCATTCAGTCCCTCACACGCCAGGTCCAGTAGATGTCCGCGCTCATGCGGTCCCATGCAGTTTCCCATCTCGAACTGCGCTGCTTCCTCCAGTATCATGGTCAAAGCCGCGCCTTGCAGCGCTCTCTTCCGAACCGTCGCCGCTAAGTGGTTCACCGGTATGTTCCTCAGCACAAATCCCGGTCCCTCGTTCTTCATCGGTATGTCCACGAGCATCTTCACCGCTCCGTCTTTTGGGTCAGGGTCTTGTGGGTACATACCCCATACTGCCGCATGCACATACGGCGCATCCCACATACTCACGCCGCACACGTCTATTATCGCGTGCGTCAGTGCGCCCATCGCCGCCGTGAGACCAACCGAGTAGTCGCTTAGAATCCTCTTCGTTGGCACCTGCGTCAGCATTCGCTTTCCGCCTGCAATCAACTCGACCTTCGTGTCGTCACCGGGTTCAACACGCAGCATGTCTTCTACTTCTTTCGCTATCTCGCTCGCATTGTCCAGTACTTCGATGTTCCTGCCTACGCCGCGGATTATCATCCCTTTGCCCGCTATCGCTCCTGTCTTTAACTTCTTGTCCAGACCAGCCATGTCAACCGCGCCTGTTCGAATGGTTAGGTTGCATATCTTCCTTATCGCTTCGTTCTTCAGTGGGCTAATCGCGTCGAGAGGCACTCCTTTCGCCAATACGTTTCCTCTATCGTCGTATAAATCTATTTTTTCTTCTGCCATATCTTCTTTTTCCTCCTTTTTTATTCACCCATTTTGGGTAATTACATGATAAGAAAAAGACACCTTAAAAGCTTTTCGCTTTTTTTCTGATGTCCAAAAATGAGATGCACCCCTGAGAACACGTAGTTCACATTAATTCGATGCCGGTTCATACGAGTTGTGAGAATTATATTAAAAGTGTGAATATGCAGGGGCATGGATGGGTTTATAGTCATTCAAGTTTTAGTGTTAATCTCGTGAAATCTTGTGGTTTATTACTCCTTTTCCACCACGTCCAGAGAAAAACCCAGCCATTTTGCTGCACGCGTAAGCATGCCGGAAGAAACGACGTCAACGCCCGTGGAAGCGAAATCCTTTATATTATCCAGATTTAGCCCACCCGAAGCCTCTAAAATCAAACCATCACGAATCCCTCTCTCGGTCAGCAACCTCACACACTCTTTTACTTCCGCTGCTGGCATGTTATCAAGCATGATTATATCTACTTTCAAATCCGCAGCTCTGAGCGCATCCGCGATGCTTTCAACCTCCACCTCGATTTTTCGTGTAAAACTTACCTTTTCCTTTGCCTTTTTTATCGCGTTCTCCAGCCCCATCAGCTTTATATAATTGTCTTTTATTATCACTGCTTCGTATAGCCCGAATCTATGCGGGTCGCCGCCTCCGATAGCTATCGCCTTCTTCTCGTATTTCCTGAAGCCCGGCGTTGTTTTCCTCGTCCCTGCTACCTTCACACGCTCATTTACCTTCCTCGCTTCGTTTACAAACGTGTTCGTTAAAGTCGCTACGCCACTCATCCTGCCCAGGAAATTAAGCACAAGCCGTTCCGCCTTCAATACCCTCGCACCTGCTCCTCGCACAGTAAAAATAGTATCGCCACTTTTTATTTTATCGCCATCCTCAAATTCAGAGGAATATTGAACGGACAAATAGTCAAATATCTGTTTTGCCTCCTCCAAACCCGCAAGGATGCCTTCTTCTTTCACCGTTATCTCCGCTTCACAATCGGTATATGGCACTATCTCCTCGTAATCCTCATGCCCTACATCCTCCTCCAGAAAACTCTCTATCTCTTTCAGCAGCATTTGCAATTAAAACTTTTCTATAAAGTAAAGAACGTTTATAAAAAAGATGGCAAAAATGAGGGTTGGAGTGATAGGTTGTGGTGCAATAGGAAGTGAGATATGCAAGGCAATAGATAGAGATGAAGTAAATGGGTGTGAGTTGGGCTTAGGGATGGAGTTGAAATTTTTGATGGATAAACATCCGGAGAAGATAGAGGGGCTGTGTAAAAGCCTGAAGCAGGAGCCGGATATAATAAAATCTGATAGCACGGGACTGGCAGAAATTTTGGAAGCGGTTGATTTGGTAATAGAGAGTGCATCGCAGGCGGCGGTTCGTGAGTTTGTGATTCCGGCATTAAAAAGTGGTAAAGACGTGATGATATTGAGCGTTGGTGCACTGCTATGCGAGGGAGGTCTATTTGAAGAAATCGAGAGTATTTCGAGGGAGAAAGGATGTAAGGTGTATATTCCGTCAGGTGCCGTGGCGGGGATAGACGGTTTAAAATCCGGCGCTATTGCGGGGATACGTTCGGTGGAGTTAACGACGAGAAAGCCGCCATTGGGATTTGAGGGGAATGAGTACGTGAAGGAGAGCGGAATAGATTTGTTTTCAATAGAGAAAGAGGAAACGTTGTTCGTGGGTCCGGCGAAGGAAGCGGTGGAACATTTCCCGGAGAACGTGAACGTGGCGGCGTCTTTAAGCATTGCTGGCATAGGTTCCGAGGCTACGAAAGTGAAGATAGTTGCAGACCCGTCTGCGGCGGAGAACGTGCATGAGATAGAAGCAAAGGGTAAATTTGGTAAATTATTCGTGAGGGTAGAGAACGTCCCTTCGACTGCGAATCCAAAGACGAGCTATTTAGCCGCTCTTTCGGCAATAGCAACACTGAAGAGCATATCTCATCCGATAAGGGTTGGGACATAGAAAATGCAAAAAGCGAAGTTGATTTCTGTTGATAAAGGCGGGAGAACGGTATGAAATGACAGCGAAGAGGGATAGAGAGGAGCTGATAAAGAAATTTTTGGGTTGCGAGGATGAAGATGAGCGGGTAGTAAAAGCGTGGGACCTTTTCATTGACGTCCAACGAGCATATAGCGATGAGAAAGTAGGGGTTATCAGCAGGAGAGAGCGGGATAAAGTGCGAAGGGAATTTGACAGGTATGTGAGAAAGAACAAATTAAGGATGCTGGACGAGGAAGAGGGGTTGAAAGCACATGAACTTGCAATAGTCAGGGAAGAAGAGGCGGGAGGTGAGATAAAAACGCTGAACAGCTTTGACGTCTGGCTGCTGGTAGATTTTGGGGAGGTCTGTTCTGCATTGGTGGCTGACGAACCGGACGAGGTGGAAGGGTTTCCCGATGCGATAATAGAATTTCTGGAAGCCCCGGGTGTTGATGAGTGGTTGAAAGAGCGATTGATAGAAAAGAACAAGGAAGCAGGTGAGAGACTTCTGAAGACAATTCTTGTAGAGAGACCAGCAGAGGGGAACGTTCATTCGTTACTCGTGGAGCACTATGAAAGAGCGGGGCGGTTTTCAGAAGCGGAAGCGGAATACAAGCGAATGCTCAGCGAAACCGATGATGAAGTTGTGTGGGCGAACTACGGATACTTCTTAGAGAAGAGGCGAGGAAGATATGGAGATGCTTTTGAGGCGTTCAAAAACAGTTTGGAGATTTGCGAGCGTGTTGGAGAAGAAGAGGCTGGAGCATTCTTGGAAGAAGTGAAGAAAAGCATAAGCAGAGTGGAGCGGATGAAGGACCTGGAAGGAGAGAAAGCGAGGGTGGCGAGGGAATATCAGGAAGCCGTGTGGTTGATAGGGGACATAAAAGTATTTGCAGAGAAGAGGATGGAACGGGAAATAAGGAAAGCGCAGGAGGAATACGTGGAAGAGAAGGATAAGGAGGAAATTAGAGTGGAGGACTCTTTCGATTTTATGGGCTGGTTTTTGTTCCACAGGAAACTGCCGGATGAAAAAGTCCCGGGGATGGTGTATGCCGAGGAGGAAGGTCTCGACGGAGTGACGAAGGAGCGGCTAAAAGGGCTTGGGAGTCCAGAGGAAATAGGAGCTTTTATGGGAGCGTTGAGAGAGGGTTGGAATGAGGTATAAATTCTAATCTTCAAATTTCAAAATTTATCAAGAATCGCCTTCTCGATGTCAGTGTGGACCATACCTTTTATATAGGCGTATATCTAATAACATAGTATCATGTTGACCGAGATATTTGGAGCATATCCACAGGTGAAGGTGATAGAGCTCTTGCTCACGCATCAGAATATAGAATATACAAAGGAGGAGATAGCAGAATGCGCTGAGATTTCCATGGATATGCTCGATATTTTCTGGAGACAATTAGAAAAGTATAGAATCATAAAACCAATTCGAAAAACGGGAAATGCACAATTATACACGGTAAACAGGGATTCCGAGGCGATGCTCGCACTTAAGAAATTTCAGTATGATTTGGCGGAGATCGAGATAGAAGAGCAGATAGATCTTGAGATAGGGAGGAGTAAGAAAGAGGCTGTAATTGCATAAAGAATGCAAAAACCTATTTTTATGGTCAAGTACATTGGTCCGACTTTGATGCACTAAAAGATGCAGAAAACTGGGCTAAACAATGGGAAAATAGGGGTTATAAGAAAAAATATTGTAAATGCCTTGATAGGTTGTAGGAGGAGCAAAAAAGGAGAAAAGTTATGAGCATTGACACCGAAAAACTACAGCTTATTGAAAAAATATCGGATAAAAATAGCGATGCGTACATTGATTTACCCAAGTATTTCGAACTTTTTCAATATCCTGTTTCACTTGAGATTATCAAAATAAAAGTGATATAAAGATGCCAGTAATAAGATTATTTTACGATGATTTGGAGGAACTCACGGGTGTGAGCATCGAAAAGATAAAGGAGCGATTGCCACTGATGTGCGCGGATGTAGAACGAATGGAAGCCGAGTATATGGACGTGGAGTTTTTTCCAAACCGACCCGACCTTTTCAGTGTTGAGGGTGTTTCTCGTGCTTTGAAACAATTTCTGGACGTCGAACCGGGGTTGGTTACTTACGAGGTGGAGAAATCAGGCATTGAGATGGTTGTAGAGGCTTCAGTTCTGGAAGTGCGACCTTACATCGTTTCCGGTGTGGTAAAGAACTTGCAGTTGGATTCGAGTGCGATAGAATCGCTGATGCTCTTACAGGAATATTTGCATCGCGGGATAGGTCGGAACAGGGAGAAAGTTTCGGTGGGCGTGCATGACTTAGCGAAGGTGAAACCTCCGTTCAGGTATCTTGCAGTTGACCCCGGCTTCTCTTTTGTTCCGCTTGACTACGAGGAAGAGATGACGATGGACGAGATTTTAGAGAAGCATCCAAAAGGAATGGCATTCCGCTACATTCTCGAGGGTAAAGCTAAATATCCGTTGATTCTGGATTCCGAAGGAAAAACACTTTCTTTTCCGCCCATTATCAATGCAGAGCGGACGAGGGTGACGGAATCCACGGAGGACATATTAATAGAAGTTACGGGTTTGAATGAGAACGTTTCGTTTGCACTTAATGTTATAGCCTGTGCACTTGCAGAAAGAGGTGGGCAGATTCAATCGGTGGTGCTTCGCTCCCCGGACGATAGAAAAGGTGTGGAGAAAGAAACACCCCGTTTAGAGCCGGAGGCGATGGAAATATCGGTGAAGGAAGTCAATTCGCTCATAGGCGTTGATTTAAGTGCAGAGGAATGTAAGAAGTGCTGTGCGCGAATGGGGCTTGGTGCGGAAGTAAAACCGGGGGGAACAATGGAGGTGAAAATACCTGCTTACCGGTTTGATATACTCCACCCGTGGGACATAATAGAAGACGTTGCTATCGGTTATGGCTATGACAGGATAAAGCCGGAGCTTCCTGGCACGATGGTTATAGGCGAAGTGCACCCGATAGAGGAGAAAAAGAGAACGGTGAGGGAAATAATGACTGGTCTGGGCTATTTTGAGGTGTTGACGTTCACGCTGACTTCGGAGAGGAAACAGTTTGAGCTGATGCGACAAACTTTAAAAAAGTTTGATCAACAAACTTTTAAAAAAAGTTTGATCAAAAACGCTTCGCGGTCTTTAAGAAAGTCTGATATTGTAAAAGTCGCATCGCCGATAAGCACCGAGCATACAATGCTTAGATGCTCGATTCTACCGAATTTGCTCGAAATTCTTTCGCTTAACAAGCATCGTGATTTACCGCAGCGGATTTTTGAAGTTGGTCCGGTGGTATTAAACTTCAAGGAGAAATACCGGCTTGCGGCGGTTTCAACGCATGCGAATGCGAATTTCGCAGAGGTTAAGTCGGCGGTGGACGCGGTGCTAAAGGAGCTGGGGCTGGAAGATGCAGAAATAGTGGACTCGGAGGACGGTGCATTTTTAGAGGGTAGAAGAGCGAGTATACTAAGGATAAAGGATGGCGAGCATATAGGCGTTTTTGGTGAATTGCATCCGGAAGTAATTCTTAATTTCGCGTTGAGCTATCCGGTGGTGGGGTTTGAGGTGGATATATGAGTTGCGTTAATCGGAAACTCATTCAGCCCCCATTTCCATCTCTTCTTTACAACTCTCACAGACCATCAGTCCGCCATGAATTTCCATGAAATATGAGAAGCTTCCGCATTTCTCGCATATTCCCTGTCCCATTCCGTCATCCTCACACTCTATACCAAATGTTTCTCCTCTCCCGTTTATCTCTATTAATTCCGCCATTATCGAGTTCATCTCTGACGAAATGGATATTACAGTTACATCTGCAACTACCCCTACCAACTCGCCGCCGTCAATTACGGGTACCCTTCTTATCCGTGCCGCCGCCATTTTCCGCGCTATCTCAGATAGACGGTCATTAGTAGATGCGGTTATTAAGGGTGTGGTCATTATGTCCTTCAGTTTCACAGTGCTCGGCTTTATGTCCTTACTTACCAGCTTACTGATTATGTCCCACTCCGTAACTATTCCCACCGGCTCTCCATTATTAAGTACTACAACATTATCCACATCGTGTTTTCTCATCAGCTTCGCCGCTTCCATCACGTTTAAGTTCATAGCCCCCTTCACTACCTCTTGCACCATTACGTCCCTTAGCGGTATATCGGTCTCCATTTATCACACCCAATTAAGCTATTACTAATTCCATTCCCAAAGTAGTAGATAAAAAGTTTTTGTTGCATTGAATTTTTTAAACAAACATTTGTAATTTTATTAGCGAACATTCGAAAAAAAGTTTAAAGTCACCGGATTCACACCACACTTTTTCTTAATATCTACCTTGACATTGTCAGATTAACCGCAGAGTTCACGGAGAACGCAGAGGTTTGAAATGTGACAAAGTCAAGCTATTTATTGTGATAAATGATGATGGACGCATT
>JADHYP010000046.1 GCA_016782355.1 Candidatus Syntropharchaeum sp.
TCGGGGGGAATAAAATGAGCGGATATGTAGTACAGGTAGGAAAGAAGGGAGAATTATACACCCCAAAGAAGCTGAGATTACATATAGCTCTGGACCCCGGAAGTGAATTCATTGCGGTAGTGAAAGGTGACGAGGTCATCTTAAGGAAGCGAAAAACAATAACCAACCTGCTAGATGAGGATGCAATAGCAACGGTAAGCGAAAAAGAGGTTAAAAAAGAGCGAAGGATATTGGAAAAAGAACTCCTGGAGAGATAACATGAAATTCCGCGAGTTATACCGGGATACAACATACGTCATGCCATTCTTCTATCTCAACATAGACGTGAAAGGATTCTCCAGAACTGTGTATAAAGAGGTCATAAAGTCCGTGGACAGAATTCATTTTAGCGAGATTTCCATCATTGAGGCAAAGGCTAAAAGTCTAAAGATAGGTAGAGATCAGCCAGAGATTAATAAGAAGTTCAACGAGGGGCTATCGGTGTTAGCTGCGGATGAAAAAGCCGTGATACACGGGTATAGAGCAATGGATGATAAGAAGTTCAACGAATTTCAACCACGTGGGCTCAGCTTTTTCGATGCTGTAATCCTGGCACAATCGTGCACTGTTGGAATCCTGCTCACCGAGGATTCAAAGCTACTGCGTCTCAAAGATATTGGTGTTAAAACAATCAATTGGGATGCTCTTCTCAGAGAGATGGGGATGGGAGATAAGCTCGCTTTTAGCAAAAATTTTTGTGATTGAAAATAAATCCGTGAAATGGAAAGATGGTAGATGAGTGGATGGGGGCGAAAGGCAAAAGGCAAAAGGCAAATGGGTAAAGGAGGTTTTAAAGAACTTAGCGTTTGGCAGAATGGTAAAGACCTTGCGGTTTACGTCTATCGAATAAAAATAACTACGATATAACAATGAATACAAGAAAAAAGTACTATTTGACCTCTATACTATATCATATTACTAAAATTGGTTAAAGTTACGGGTAAAAATCTAACAAGAACTGAGCGCCTTTTAAGCTTCACCTCGTTATACCCATAAATATCCTCAACATTTTCTACTGTCATAGCAACACTAATTACAATCTATGACATCAAAAACGAAATATTTTTGCCGAACAATAGACTATTATTGGCAACCCAAAACTCTTAGAAGTTAAATCACTAGATTTTTAGATAGTCTCTATTCATCCCCATCCTCTGCTTTTTTCAGTGCGGCTAAAACGACATTTTCCGGCTCTATTTTCAAAAAAGACCGTTTAAAAGGAAGTTTTTCGCCCTTCCGCAACTGCACTGCATCCAAATTACAGTTGAACTCAAAGGCATGCTTGTAGGACGAAGCTTCACGCCAATCTCCTTTGTGTGGGTAAATGGAATACCTGAACTCGTATCTTCTTAACTCCTGTGCATCCGGAACCGGTATTGCAGGACCTGTCCTGCCATCCGAAGAGAGCATTAAAACGCTTCTTAGCAGTGTTAAATAGATGTCTCCATCCCTTACCTCGTTTTCCGGTATCCCCTTGTGGATCACGGTCAAGCCCTTCTTTCCATCAGAATAGAAAAGACGGAATATGAGTTTGGAAATATTTAAATATGGAAACATGCTATAAGGGACTGAGTTCGTGAGGTGAGAGCAATGGCGAAAGAACTGTCTGGCAACACAAAAAAGGTGTATGATGCGATGGTGAAGAAAGGTGCGAGAAGCGAGGAAAGGGCAAAGGGCATGGAGGATATTGTAAGGGAAGCGAAGATCCCGAAGGGAGCGGTGGCGAACAGCTTAAACGAGCTGGTAAAGAAGAAAATTGTGAAGAGGAAAGCGGGAGAAAAGACCGCAAAATACTACATAATTGGATGATTCAAAGAGGTGAAGAAGCATTTCCGGATTCTGCATACATAATCCTCGTCTTCTTTTCCCTCCCCTCTTTTCTTTATTTAGAACTTCTAAATCTATCTATCTATTGACTTATATATCTTATAAAAAAGGAACATAAGGATAAAATTTCTTGATGAATTTATATATTTATTACGATATACTTATCAACGAGATGAAGGAAGAAATCGAACTCGATGAGATTGATGAGAAGATAATCGAGATGCTCCAGGAGGATTCAAGAAAAACCTTCGTGGAGATTGCGAAAGAGTTGGGCGTCTCAGACCCCACCATCCACGTGAGGGTTAAGAAGCTTCAAGAGGCAGGCGTAATAGAGAAGTTCACCGCGGTATTAGCACCGGAAAAAGTGGAAAAGGGCGTCGCGGCGTTTATCGAGATCAACGTAAAACCTAACATGATTGAAGAAATTATCAGAAATCTTGGAAGGTTGGATGAGGTGCTCGAAATCCACGAAACTTTCGGGGAATACGACATTATCGCTAAAATAAGAGCTAAGACCAACGAAGACCTGAGGGACCTCGTGGTAAGGAAAATCCGAATCATACCCAATATTGTAAACACAAGGGTAACAACCGTACTAAAGACCCGCAAAGAAGAGCAACTCAAAATAACACCAGAATGAATGTGAAAAGGCTGAGAAGGGAGGGAGACTAACTATATGAGTAAGGAGGAAGAGAGGGATTACGAGAATATCCGAAGGCAAATAGAGCAGTCATGTGTATTAACATATAAACCGGAGGAATGCTACACAGGCTATACGCTTTTCTCTGCATATAGGAGTAACATTTTTTACCTTATAGATATGAAGGGAAACGTCGTTCACACCTGGCAGGTGAGGTCGGCAAAGGTTGGAGAAATTCTTCCCCACGGGCACTTAATGTATGGACATGTATGGAATGGTATGGTGGAGATTGACCGGGATAGCAGCGAGCTTTGGTACTATGGATGTTCTCAGCATCATGACTTTGCGGTGATGCCAAACGGTCACGTGATGATCTTGTGTGGGATTAGAGAAAGAGGATCCCCCCCGAAGCCAATATTGGAGGAGAAGTACAACTTAGAGATACGAGAGGGTGGTCCTTTCGCTACGTGCTATCTCATAGAAGTCGAGCCCAAAACGAATGAGATGGTCTGGGAGTGGTGGGCGGATGAACATGTGGAAGAACTTAAGAGCATCGGCGTGAAGTTTCCCGCACAATCACATGATGTTTTCCACACTAACACTTGTGAGGTCCTCCCGGAAACAAAGCTTGGTGAGCAAGATTCAAGATTTAAAGCTGGAAATGTGTTATTTAACCACAAAAATCTGAACGTAATTGGCGTCATTGATAAGAGCGATGGAAAAATTGTGTGGGCAGGGGGATCAGGAATACTAAATAAACCGCATGCCCCCACACTGATCCCCGATGTGGATCATATTACCGGGAAGCGCTTTCCTGGAGCCGGGCATCTCCTGATATACGATAACGGACCGGACCGAGGCTGGTCTAGAATCGTAGAATTGGATCCTCTAAGCGAGGAGATTGTTTGGGAGTACAAACCGAATGGCTTCTGGGGAAGTGGGGGAGGCAATGCAAATAGGATGCCGAACGGAAACACAGTCATTTGTGAGGGGGGGTTGCGTGGAAGGCGTGGTAGACTTTTTGAGATCACCCTTGAGGGAGAAATAGTATGGGAATACTTAACACCTTACTTTGATGGGGTTGGAGGACATGAAATTTACCGTTGCGTCCGGTATCCTTCTACATACATAGAAAATATCGCTGCTTTGCTGACTTAGCCAGCTCGCTTCGCCTTCATATCTTTTTTGAACACCACAGTTCGGTATGGAAAAGGAATCTCCACGCCCTCGCTATCAAATCTCTTCTTTACCGATTCTCTTATTTCCGCACCCGTTCCCCACGCCGTGGGTCTGTCAGGCACCCAGAACAATGCCCTCAGATTAACTGCAAAATCCCCGAGCTCCGTAACCCGCACCTTCGCTTCTCTATCTTGTTCATGCATCACATCCGGATGTTTGTTTATTTCATCAAGGATTATTGACCGGGCAAGGTCTATATCAGAATCGTAACTTATCCCAAAATCAACCGCCCACAGCACCGTTAGGTCCCCTATCGTCCAGTTTATTATGGTCTCTTCACTTATTCGTGAGTTAGGGATGATCTGCCTTTTGTTCTGCCATGTTCTTATCACGGTATGCCTGAGTGTTATATCTTCTATGGTTCCATATTCCTTTTCCATTTCCACGACATCGCCGACGCGAAACGGGCGAAAAATAGCAATGGAAATACCACTGAATATGTTAGAAAGTACCTTCTGTGCCGCAAAACCTATGACGATGGCAGCGATACCTGCACCGGCTGCCATGCCGAGCATTAAGTTGGGAAGACCAGGGATGAGTGAAATCACGACTATACCGCCTATTACGTAAATCGTGACGATTATTATTCTTCTAACAACCGTATAAGTGGTTTCATCGACTTTGAGCTTCCCGCTTGCGAATTTGAAGTAAATTACCAAAGCTCGGTTTATGACCCGTGCAACTATGACCGTGGCTATAATCGCAATTGATATTTTTATAAGTGTAATGAGGGTATTCAAGGTTCCTGTTGGTATAGCCATTATATTTAGTTGGAGCATATTAAAATTAACATTGGAAGTCACACGCTTAAATTTCTTATTTCTTGTTTATTTAAACTATGGAATAATAAGTTCTACCGCCATCAAGAGGATAAAGATTACTTCTCAGAAAATAACGAAAAATTTATATATTGATATTAGCGTATTACATGAAAGATGAGAGTAGCCCTATTATATAATCAAATAAAGCGATATATGCTGATAAAATCAGCGTTAGATAAGATAGCGGAGCTTGACAGCCCGGAAACGATAGATTACGTGAGGGAGGCGCTCATGTCAGGCGGGAATGAAGTCATCTTGATAGAAGCGGATGGAAACGCATACGGTAAATTAAAGGAAGAAAGAAGAGATACAGATATTGTTTTCAACATTGCAGAAGGACTAAGAGGTGAAAGCAGAGAATCGTATATCCCTGCAATATGCGATATGCTTGAGATACCCTATACCGGTTCTGGCGTATTGACCCTTGGACTGTGCCTGAACAAAGCAAGAACAAAAGAGATACTCAGATATTATGGGATACCAACGCCGGATTTTCAGGTTTTAAAGTCAAAAGATGATAAACTGGATCCAGGGCTTGAGCTTAAATCCCCACTTATCGTGAAACTTCTGCATGAAGGTTCTCAAATGGGTCTCTCCCGTGATTCAATCGTCTGTTCTGAAGAGGATTTGAGAGATAGGACTGCTTATCTCATGTATGAATACGGAGAGCCGGTTATCGTTGAGGAATTCCTTGATGGTAGAGAATTTACCGTTGGCATCTTAGGTAATGAAGAGCCAATAGTCTTACCAATCATTGAAACTTTATTTGAAGATGGTCAAAAGACGAGGCTATTCACACCTGATAAACCAATATTGCCGTTTATACCGAAGGATATTGTGATAAATCCGGAGCATAGCTCTGTATGCCCCGCGGATATTGATGAAGATTTAAAGAAGGAGATAGAAGAAACAGCCCTGGATGCATACCGCGCGCTTGATTGCAGGGATTGGTGCAGGATAGACCTGAGGATGAAGAGAGATGGGGATATACCGAATGTGTTAGAGCTCAACCCAATCGCAGGAATAGACCCATCTTATCATCTTCCAAAAGCGGCAAAAGCGGCTGGGATTTCATACGAACGACTGATAAAGATGATACTGGAATTCGGAGCAAAGAGGTATGGGCTAAAATGGAGATGATACGGCGGCTGAAAGAAGAGGATGTCAAGGACATAGCATCGTTTTTGGGGGCATTGGATACACTAAGCGAGAAAGAGAAGTTTTATGCCATAGATGATATACAATGCTATCTGTTTGAGAATGAGCCAGATAAATACTGCTTCTACTCGTACATCGAAGGTGGTAAGGCAGTAGGATTTGCATCCTATTCTCGGGTTCCAACGGCAGACCGTGTATTTGAGCTGGATTGGCTCTGTGTTAAGCCGGAATATCAGGGTAGAGGTGTGGGAAGTGCGCTCTTGAATCATGTTGAGGCGGAATTAAAAAAGCTTGGAGCACGTCTATTATATCTCGAAACTTCGTCTATGGATGAATATAGCGAAATAAGGAGATTTTATGATAGGAGAGGTTTTTTTAATGTGGGATGTCTACCCAACTTCTGGAAGGTTGGCGATGGAAAAGTTATTTATATTAAAGAGCTAACAACAAGGGAATTTAGTGGTATAGGCATGCCAATGGAAAGAGACATAATAAAAGATGCGTATGAGGAGGGAGGTGCATGGGGTCTGCTCACTTCTATTGACCTTCATGAATGCAATCCGGAGAAGATACGAGATGAAGCCACTATAAAGCAGTTCGTTTATGAATTATGTGAACTGATTGAGATGAAAAGATATGGGGATTGCGAGGTGGTGCGTTTTGGAGAAGGGGATAAGGAGGGATATTCTGCGGTTCAGTTGATCGAGACATCCCTCATATCTGCGCACTTTGCAGATGCGTCTTCTAACGGATACATTGACATATTCAGTTGCAAATATTATCGCCCGGAAGATGCTTTTACCTTCTCTAAGAACTTCTTTGAGGCAAAATATGCACGATATAGCCATTTACTAAGGGTATAGAGGTAGGAGAAATGACCATACGAGGAAGAATATTGTCCTTTTTGGAGGGTGATGGGAAAGGAGATGGATTGGGGTACCCTATTAAGAGAAAGCGCAGCTAATATAAGGCAGCTCTCTCTCTATTATCCCGTGGAGAAAGATGCTGCAAAGGTCACAAGAAAGTATCCTATGCGTATCAATCCATACTATCTATCTTTAATCAAGGAAAGGGAAGATGCGATATGGAAGCAGTCGGTGCCGGATTTAAGGGAATTAGAAGACGAAGAGGGAGTTCCAGACCCCCTGCACGAGGAGAATGACAGTCCTGTTGCGGGACTCGTTCATAGATATCCAGACCGCGTTTTATTGCTCGTCTCAAACAGGTGTGCGATGTATTGTAGATTTTGTACGAGGAAAAGGGGAGTTGGAGACCCATTCAAGAGGATAAAGAAGGAGCAGGTCTTAAAGGGGATAGAATATATAAGAGAACACGAGGAGATAAGAGATGTTTTAATATCAGGCGGGGATCCACTGCTCTTAAAGGATGAGGAGCTCGCTTTTTTCTTAGAACGGTTAAAAGAGATCAAACACGTTGAGGTCTTGAGGATAGGAACGAGGGTGGCATGCTCTCTTCCCCAGCGGATAACGGATGGTCTGGTGTCACTGCTCAGAAGATACCACCCTCTTTACATAAACACGCACTTCAACCATCCAGGAGAGTTCACAGAGGAAAGCCGGAGGGCGTGTTCGACGATTGCAGATGCAGGCATTCCGCTTGGAGATCAGACAGTGCTACTAAGAGGTATAAACGATTCCGTTGATGTCATGAACGCCCTGATCCGGGGGTTATGGTCTATGCGGGTGACACCATACTACATATATCAGGCTGACCTTACAAAAGGGACAAAACATTTCAGAACAGATGTTGATTTGGGAATTGAGATATTTAAGAGATTAAAATTCCATCCTTCGCTTCCGATGCCACATTTTGTCATTGATGCCCCGGGTGGAGGGGGGAAGATACCGATAACGCCTGAATGCAGGTTTTATGATGTTATAAACGGAGATGGTATAGAGGTATTAAATCTTGATTATTTGGAATACAATGTGTTAAAATCGCGATTAGAAGATGCAGGGGATAAAGGTGCTGGGATAATTGTGATAGAACTTAGAGAAATAGAGAAAAATAAAGAAGATAAAGGAGTCTATGAGCTTTTGAAGCAAAACCATCCGTTATACATAAATATGCATTTGAATCATCCGGATGAGCTAACAGAGGACGTTAAGAGGGTAGCTCCGATGCTTTGCGATGCCGGTGTTCCACTCGGCGATAGAATTAATCTGATAGAAGGCGTGAATAATGATCCGAAAGTGATAAAGGAGCTGGCGCACGAGCTTTTGAAGCTCCGCGTTAAGCCTTACTACCTCCATGCAGATAGCGAAGAGGATGGACTCGCAATTGTCAATTCATTAAGGGGATTTACAACGGGAATGGCTGTTCCGCACCTTGTTGTCGGTGATAGGATAATCAGTCCCAATTACATCGTGGAGAAGACGAGGGAGAAGATTGTATTAAGGAATTATCAGGGTAGGACTTTTGAGTATCCAAATACAAATTCTTAAGCAGATTCATTGGTCGTTTACTTCGAGACGGTTCAGAACGTGATGAAACGTAGGACAAACTTTTTATTGTTGTCATCGTAATTAAAGAGGAGAAGACAAAATGCTTAAATTTCCATTTTATATGAATCCGGAGGTAGAGATTTTTTTAATATTTCCCTTTCGGTTAGGAGTGAAGACATTTCCCTTATCAGCTTCCAAACGTGAAGAAATATTTCCCCGTTGGGCTCAAAGATTAAACACCCACTTACCCGAATTTGTGTGGCGGGCTATACCATTTGATGCAGCTAATCCTGTTCCTTCGTTGATAAGAAAGATTAATTGTCAATGAAGGAACAAGACTTCGTTCATCTTCCCGGGGTTTTGGCTGTTGCAGAAGGGTATAATGGACAAGTGGCATTATTCGATAGTGCCCATCCTTCCGTTGATCAGGTCATAGAGCGGGTTCGTTGGATATGGCGACTGGTGACCCTTTATTGGGCTAACCTCTCAGTCTTGGGAGAATTCCTTTCAAAAAGAATTATTATGACTTTTTCTCTTGGCGAAAAAGAGCAGTTAGAATTTTTACGAGTCTATTTCTCAGAATCAGTTAACTTATTAACCACCGAACTCCAGAGTAAAATAAACCGGATTTTATTTATTCTCAATATCCTCACATTTTCTACTGTCATAGCAACATTAATTATAATCTATGACATCAAAAACGAAATATTTTTGCCGAACTGGAGACTATTATTGGTTATTATGGGAACAGGATTATTCGGATTGCTTTCCTTGATGTTTTTAGTAAAAGGTCGTTTGTTCAAATCTTTAAAAGGAAAACAACGAGGTTATTGAAATATCCGCTCTGTTTGGGCGGAACTCCCTGAGAGAGAAACATCGTGGAATGGAGTTTGAAACTCTTTGAGCGGTTTGAATGCCGGGATTACGCTAGATTCGACTGGAGATTGGATGCAAATGGCACCCCAAAACTCTTAGAAGTTAATCCTAGCGAGAGGCATAAACAAAGTGTCTGAAAGTGTGGAATAAAAACGCTTGTATCGTCCAGTATCGCACCATATCTATTTATTTTAGAAAAGATGGAATATGAGTTTAGAAATATTTAAATAACGATATATAATAATTTTAAAAG
>JADHYP010000047.1 GCA_016782355.1 Candidatus Syntropharchaeum sp.
CTACTGATAAAAAGCGCAGTTTTTAACGGTGTGAAGTATATATTGAAATTCCAATGTTAGTAATAGGTAAAGAACATCGCACAAAAAGGAAAAATGTTCAACTGAGATGCACAGTGAACATTGAAGAAAAAGACGGATAAGCTTTATCACTTCGCTTCGTGTCCTTTGGGTTCGTATAACAGAGCTACCTGGCTCTGCTACGTTCCGCCCAAATCCAGCTTTACGGCTGGACTTTTGATACTCCTAAAACCGTTATACGAAATAGCGTTTAAATATGATTGATGGACATGAACCTAAGAAAAATCGCAATGCAGAAGGAACTAACAGGCAATAATCCCCAACAGATGTTGTTCGCTGAAGAAATAGCGCCGACAAAAACCCTTTATCCCTCTGACTCAAAAAGAGAAAAACTAGAGGACAAATTTAAAAATCTCATACACGAAGAATTAAAATTAGGTTCCGTAGTTTCATACGTAGGAAATAAAAACGTCCCCTTCCTGAGAATTTACAGATACAAAGAAGCCTTTGCCTTCGATTTTGTAATGGACTTCTTGAGACGGTTTGAAGCAGACTCCGATGATTACGTGTTCGACCCCTTTTCCGGATTGGGCACAACGATGTACACATCCATGATTTGCGGTATTCCCTCAGTAGGAATTGATAAATTACCCATAGCTCATTTTATCTCAAAAACATTGCCACTACTTTTGCTATTGAAAGAAAACGAACTGAAGGAAATCTGGGCTTCTCTAATACCCCAAATACAAAAAAGTGAGCCCGCCGATGTGGCATTAGACGTTCCCATTATGAAAGTCGCATTTGAAGAGGAAACGCTTTTAACACTCAGAAAACTAAAATCCGCTATTGATGATTTATCCCATCCTTATCGTGATATTCTCCTTTTGCTGTTCTTTTCTATTTTGGAAGAATGCAGCTTCACGTCAAAAGATGGGCAATTTCTCAGATTAAACCGTGATAAGAAAACTTCCAGCCCTATTGATGCGATGAACAGAAAAATCGCACAGCTGCCGGGTTTCCAAGAATCCGTTCAACGTGTTTAACCTCGATGACAATCGCGTCCGGGAACTTCTCCGGAACGGAACTCAAAACCTCAATGGCTTTTTCATCGTCCAGCGACTCAAGAATTTTTAAAGCCTCTGGATGTATCTGGTACCCATGTCCAAGAACCTTTTTCAATACACCTTCTGAGGATGGCAACTGATTCATTTTTCATCTACGGTGTTATCTCTAATACTTTTTAAAACCATAAACCTTCCTTAAACCAATGCCCAACTTCATTGACCTCAACGTGCATGCATACCCGGAAACCGACGTGCCAGTAGAGGAAATGCTCCGGGTTGCGAAAAGATACGGATATGCCGGCATCGCAATAACCAACCACAATGAGGTCTTGAACAACAAAGTATCAAATTCCATTTTCAGCGGCGTAGAGATAAGAACAAATTCGGTCGCGGAATTGAAAAGAAAACTAAAGCACCACTGGGGAAAAGAGACCTTATTGGCAGTTCATGGTGGTAATGAGAAGATAAACCGAGCGGCGTTGGAGGATTCCAGGGTAGATATATTGGCGCATCCCTGTGGAGAAAAAGGAGAAGGGGAATTGAACCACGTGCTGGTGCGATATGCCGCCGAGAACGGTGTTGCAATAGACTTCAACCTGAATGCAATAATTCAGAGCAGCAGAAGAAGCGAGAGAGCACGAATCCTTTCGAAAATGCAAGAGAATTTGAAGCTTGTGCGAAAATATAAAGCCCCGATGATATTAACCAGCAATGCCCGCTCCATATACGATTTGAGGGCACCGAGAGAGATGATTGCACTGGCATCTTTATTTGGGATGCGAAAAGAAGATGCTGTTCACGCTTTAAGCGATATTCCCACGGGCGTATTAGAGAAGAAATGGAAAAAGGAGAAAGAAGTGGAGATAATATGAAAAATCCCAATTTCAAATACTACCAAATCCCAAGTAAATCCCAACTACCAAATCCCAAGCAAGTGAAAATAAAACAAAAAGTGGGTGCAAAATTGGTAGTATTGGGATTTAGGATTTGTTTGGTAGTATTGGTATGTATTGGTATGTATTGGGATTTGATGCTTTATTTGCCGCCTTCTCTTCGTGGAAGGAGAAGGTATATCGTGTTTGAGGTGATAAGTGAGCGAGGAATAGATAAGAAGGCGTTACTGAAAGAGATATTGGACTCGATTTATTCGCTATATGGAGACGTAGGGGCGAGTGAAAGTAAGTTATGGCTGATAGGATATGACAAAAGGAAAGACACAGATATAGGCACAGGCAGAGGAATCCTGAGATGTGCTCATGATAAAGTCGAGGAGGTAAGAGCAGCATTGGCTTGTATTCATTCGGTGAATGAAGCAATGGTTGGCATAAGAGTAATCGGCATCTCAGGGACGATAAAAGGAACGAGTCGCCTACGGCGATAATTCTTGTGAAAATCCGTGTAATCTTGTGGTTTATTTTGCATTTTGCATTGTTTTTAAACGCTCCCTTTCAACATCTCTATATAAGTCGCCAAATCCCTTTTCGTTATGATTCCTACGAAGTTTTCGCTCACCGCCTCTTTCACAGCCAGAACGTTCCTTTTAGTTCTTATCATCCATTTTAGCGCTTCTGTTGCCGCTGCCTCCTCCTCTAATATAATATCGCTAACGCTATCGAATGGACTTATTACGTCAGAAACCCTTAAAAAGTGACGTTGCTCGGCTGACAGGTTTTTTATCTCATCAAACGTTACAATCCCTCTTAATTCGCCGCTTTCATTCACCACTGCATATTCGGCTGTTTTCTCCGCAAGCATCTTACTCGCCAGCTCCTCGATTGGCATATCCTCCAGCACGCTTGTTCTCTCCGTTCTCATTACATTCTTTACCTTTATTCCATCCAACGTGGTAAAAGTGATGGTAGCACTTTCTTCTTCTGTCGCGGCGATGTACAGGAAAATAGCAAGTAGGGGAAGGAAAATATTTTGCCGCCACGTACCAGTTAAAATAAACCAGAAAGGGTCTGCAACAAACCCTGATATTACCATCGTAACGGCAAATAATTTCCCTATTAACACCGCCCTCTTCGTCGCTTTTAGAAATGGCATTCTTTTAGCAAGAAAAGCCCTTAAAACTCGACCTCCATCCATTGGAAATGCAGGTAATAAGTTAAAAAATGCTAATACCAGATTAAAAAACCCGAGAATGAACACTAAAATCGCTATCGGGTCGTAAATAACCAAATTCAACGTTTTTATACCGAAATAAGTGAGAAGAAATACGCATCCGAGGGCAAAGCTCATCGCAGGTCCCGCAATTGCTATCCGCCACTCCTTTTCCGGGTTCCTCGGTATATCATCCATCATGGCTAAGCCACCGAAGAAGAAAAGCGTAATGCTGTGTATTTTCGTCCCAAATTTCATTGCAACGTATGAATGGGACATTTCATGGAGTAATAGGGTAAAGAAGAAAAGAATAGCGGCTATCGAGGATAAGGAATAGCGGAGGAAAGGGTCCATCTCAATATCACCTAAGCCTAATGGCATACGATATTCCCAGGTAGGACCATTCGCAAATCCCAGAATAATCGCAAACAAGATGAATAAAAAGGTGAAATGCAATCGTATCGGTATGCCTATGATTGTACCAACTTGTATAGATGTTCGCATAGTTTCCTTTCTTCGTTAAGTTAAACCGTTAAATATATATTGCCTTCAATCCATAAATAGCATTATGGAAATAGAATTGTCTTCCCTGTATGGGCAGGATTTGTACACCGATAGAGGTATATTCGTCGGTAAGATAGAGGACGTAAGCGTGGACATAAAGGAGAAGAGAATATCGGGACTGGCGGTGAAGAACGTGAATACGAACGCTTTCAACCTGGGTAAGAAGAAAGGGGTAATTATCCCCTACCGATGGGTAACGGCGATTGGGGACATCGTGCTGATAAAGCACGTGAGGAGAAAAGTAGCGGAGAGAGAGGCTGTGGAAGAAGAGGAAGGAGAAAAGAAGAGGTAATTGTAAAGAAACCACGAGATTTCACAAGACGGACACGAGACCAGAAATCAGAGAATAGAAAACAGAATTCTGACTCTGCCTCATGTCCCCGCAAGCCCTGAAAGGGCTTATGTGTAATCTCGTGGTTATAAAAGGATACGAAAAAGAGCCGGGGATGAAGGGTCATAACCGAGAGAGACATAAAGATAAGGGCAGAGATAGGGAGATATACGCGAAGATAAAAGCTATTCCTCCTTTGTTCGTGCGTGCGGATGGAAGGGACTTCCGGCGTCTCTTAAACAATTTCGAGAAACCTTATGACGAAAGATTTGCAAAGGGAATGGCGAAAGTAGCGGCAATCTTTTTCGAGGACAGCGGATTCGACCCAAAACTTGCTTATATCTTCTCTGACGAGCTAAATCTTTTTTTCGAGCATATCCCTTTTAAAGGCAGGATAGAGAAACTGGATTCTGTAATTGCAGGGTTTTTAACGAGTGCTTTGACCATCGTTCTGGATTTTAAAGATGCTATTGCTTTCGATGCAAGGGTAATTCCGGTTTGCGGAGGAGAAGACGTTCTGGACTATCTTGCGCAGCGGCAGGCAGAAGCATGGCGAAACCATGTCAATGCGTATGGCTATTACGGGCTGCGAGAATCGGGACTAAGTGGCGCGGAGGCGGAGAAGCGGCTTAAGGGGATGAAGGCAGGGGACGTGCACGAGATGCTTTTTCGCAAGGGGATAAACCTGAATGAAACGCCGAAATGGCAAAGAAGGGGCATTTTAGTCGCAAAGCAGGGGTATGAAAAAGAGGGATACGATCCGAAAGCGGCGAAGAAAGTTACCGTCACACGCTATAAAGTAGTTCAGCTATGGGACCTGCCGTTATTCGAGTCCGAGGAAGGGCGGGATTTGATATATGGGGTGATAGACGCATAACTTTAATAACAGTATCATAATTAATAGGGATAAATGAAAGGTGAAGATGTTTGTATTTTAATACCCACATTGAACGAGGAAGAAACGATAGGCGGGATTATAAGGGAGTTTAAAAGCGAAGGATTTGAGAATATTTTTGTCATTGATGGAAATAGCGAGGATTCAACGCGGGGGAGAGCAAAGAGAGAGGGGGCGAGGGTAGAAGTTCAGCAAGGAAAAGGGAAAGGAGCGGCAGTTAAGCAGGCTTTTGAACGGATAGAAGAGGAAATAATTGTGATGATTGACGGCGATGGGACTTATTCACCTTCGGAGGTGAGAAAATTAATTGACCCGATAGTCAGCGGTGAGGCGGAGCACGTTATAGGTAACCGATTTGCATACGGAGGTGCATTTGCAAAGCTCCATAGAGTCGGAAACTGGGTGTTGAACAAGATTTTTGGCTTTGGCTACGGCGTAAGATTGAAGGACATATTATCGGGATACAGGGCGCTTACGAGGGAAAGCGTGAAAAAGATGAACCTCGAGAAGAAAGGGTTTGAAATAGAAGCGGAAATGGCAATAGAGTCAGTAAAAAAAGGAATTCGGCTAAAAGAAGTTCCTATAAGCTATGAAAAAAGGAAAGGGAAATCAAAACTCAATTTTGTCCGCGATGGCTCAAGAATCGCCTACACGCTTTACGTGCTTGCAAGAACGCATAATCCAATGTTCTATTTTGGCATCATCGGCTCTCTGTTTATAACCGCCGGCATCCTATCCGGTGTTTACGTTGTGATAGAGTGGCTTAAGGGGATAACACACGTGCCTCTTACCGTGTTTACGGCTCTGATGATTATTTCAGGCATGCAGTTCCTTATATTTGGTTTATTTGCCAATTTGATGGTGACGTTGCAAAAAGAGGCAATAGAAGCGTTGAGAGGCGAGGGTGAGAGGAAGAAGTGAAAGCGGAAGAAGAGCGGAAGGGAGAGAAAGAATTAAAGCATGCAATAGCGCAGGATTACGAAACTGGCGAGGTTCTCATGCTTGCGCACATGGACGAAGAGGCGTTGAGGCTTAGCATAGAGACGGGGAAGGCGCATTACTGGAGCAGGAGCAGGGGTAAACTATGGCGGAAGGGGGAGATTTCAGGTAATGAGCAGATAATAAAAGATATTTTGATAGATTGCGACGAAGATACGGTGCTGTTGAAGGTGAAGCAGATAGGTGGGGCATGTCATACAGGATACCGGTCTTGCTTTTACCGCAGGATGAACGAGGAGATAGTAGGTAAAAAGGTTTTCGAGCCAGCGGAGAAATATGGTAAGAAGGGAGATAAATGAGCGGATTAGTGGTTTGGTTTTTGTTTAGCAGCGATGAAGGTGTGAGTATCCCTTAAATCTAACTCCTATACAAATACGCGGGTTGATTTTTCGGTTATTCGACTTCTGACCCCGCTAAACCTCTAAACCGCTAAGCCTCTAATTGCCCAAATCAGGGATACCTATTTATATACTCATGACCTATATTCAAAATGGTGATGCAAAGTGCCAGAAGACAACGTGATATATGTCGGAAACAAACCCGTGATGAGTTATGTCCTGGCGGTAGTGACGCAGTTCAACAACGGCTTTGACGACGTAGTGATAAAAGCGAGAGGAAGAGCGATCTCAAGGGCTGTGGATACCGCAGAAGTAGTGAAGAATAAGTTCATGCCAGGAGTAGAAGTGAAGGACATAAAAATAGGGACTGAAGTGATAGAGAGCGAAGGAGGAGATAAGGCGAACGTATCCTCGGTGGAAATAACAATGAAGACCAAGGCGTGAGAGGAGAGAAAGCGAAGTATCAAAGAAAAAGTAAGACTTTTTCTCCTATTTTTTATTTTTCCTCTTTTCTCATTTTTTATTTTTTAGAAGTTTATTTATACTTAAATGTAACTTCCTAAATCCTTATACCAGCGATGTTCACGAAGAGGCATATCATTTCGACACGGGAGTTCTCAAAGGAAGAGATAGATTACGTATTAAGCAGGGCAGAGGAGTTGGAGATATATGCCCGAGGAGAGGAGCAGGGAGAGGGAAGGAAAAGCGATTTATTGAAGGGGAAAATACTTGCTAATCTCTTCTACGAACCAAGCACGCGGACAAGGTTTTCTTTTGAAACGGCGATGAAGCGGTTAGGCGGTGGGGTGATAAACTTATCCTCAACAGAAGCAAGTTCGGTGGCTAAGGGTGAAAATTTAGCGGATACCATAAGGACCGTATCGGGATATTGTGACGTAATAGTGCTCAGGCATCCACAGGAAGGAGCATCGAGAATGGCTGCTTCTTTCTCTTCCGTCCCGATAATAAACGCAGGCGATGGTGCGGGTCAGCATCCTACGCAGACCTTGCTCGACTTATACACGATAAAAAGAGAGGGGCTGCTTGACGGGCTCAAAATTGCTCTGATAGGAGACCTGAAATATGGGAGGACAGTGCATTCTCTGGCTTATGCGCTATCCTTATACGGGGCAACGCTATTTTTCGTATCGCCAGGGGCGTTAAGGATGCCGGATGAGATAAAATTGGATTTGAAAGAAGCAGGAGCAGAAGTTATTGAATCCACGGATATAAAGGAGATTGTAAAGGAAGTGAACGTTTTATATATAACGAGAATACAAAAGGAAAGGTTTCCGGACCCTGCCGAATACAGGAAAGTAGCAGGAACGTATCGAATAACCCCCGGGCTTATAGAGGAGAATGAGGACGTGATAATCATGCATCCGCTCCCGAAAGTAGATGAAATAGATGTGGAGGTGGACGGGACGAAAAATGCAAGGTATTTCAAGCAGGCTTTTTATGGCGTTCCAGTGAGAATGGCTATTCTTTCTATACTGTTAGGAAAAGAGGAGATAGGAAATGCCCGATAAGATGTGGGAAATCCTAAATTCTAAGCACCAAATCCTAAACAAATCCGAATATCTAAATCCAAAATTCAAAACAAACCTTTCTAAAGGAAGCTTTACCAAAGAACGCTTTCGCAGTTTTTGTCATTGGGATTTTGGTATTTGGTATTGTTTAGTATTTCGGATTTCGAGTTTAGGATTTATAAAACCACAGGATATTGAGTAATTACGGAGATAGGATGAACATGCAAGAGGAGATAGGAAGTGTCGTAGATGCTGTGAGGAAGCATCACGAACTTTATAAAAATGCACTGCCGATGATAGCGAGCGAGAACATTGCAAGCAACACGGTAAGGACGCTCCTTGCTTCGGACCTCTCGCACAGGTATGCAGAAGGAGACGTCGGGAATAGATTTTACCAGGGATGCGAATACATAGATGAGGTGGAGGAGAAGGCAATAAGGTATGCGAAGGAGCTTTTCGAGGCGGAGCACGTGAATGTAAAGCCGACTTCGGGCGTAAATGCGAATATAGCTGCTCTTTTTGCTCTTACTTCGCCGGGTGACAAAATAATGGCGCTGTCCGTGCCTGACGGAGGTCATATAAGCCATTCAAGGTATTCGGTGCCAGCAATGCTGAATTTAAAGTTGGAACAACTCCCGTTTGATCCAAACGAGATGAATATAGACGCGGCAAAGATGGTGAAAGCGATAAAAGAAAAGAAGCCGGAGTTAATATTGCTCGGCGGCAGTCTTTTCCTGTTTCCACATCCCGTTCCGGAGGCGAGGGAGGCGGCGGATGAAGTGGGTGCGAAGATAGTGTACGATGCCTCGCATGTACTGGGTCTCATTGCAGGTAAGAAATTCCAGGACCCGCTGAGGGAAGAGGTTGACGTTGTCACGAGCAGCACGCATAAAACCTTTCCAGGTCCTCAAGGTGCGATAATACTGTGTAAAGCGGCTTTGAAAGACGAAATAGATAAAGCAGTGTTTCCGGGAACGGTGAGCAACCATCATCTGCATCACGTTGCCGGATTGGCGGTTACGTTAGTGGAGATGAAGCATTTTGGTGCGGAGTATGCATCGCGGATACTATCAAATGCAAAAGTGTTAGCGGAGAGTTTATACGAGGAAGGTTTCGAGGTTTTATGCGAGCATAAAGGTTTTACCGAGTCGCATCAAATTGCGGTTGACGTTCGTGGCTATGGAGGGGGGGATGCGGTTGCAAAGAAATTGGAAAGGGCGAACATAATAACAAATAAGAACATGTTGCCTTTCGATGAAGCACCCGAAGAGCCATCAGGGATCAGGTTTGGTGTGCAGGAGCTCGCTAGGATAGGGATGAAGGAATCAGAGATGAGAGAAATAGCGTCTCTTATAAGAAGGGTGGCGATAGAGGGAGAAGAAGA
>JADHYP010000048.1 GCA_016782355.1 Candidatus Syntropharchaeum sp.
TCCAGAGGCACTGCATGCGGAATACCTAATAAAACTGCAAAATCGTAATCCACGTTTACGTCCCCGGAGTTATAAAGGTCCCTGATTAAAGCAGCCGCTTTCTCGCCTGCAACCGGATACTCATCCAACCCACCGATTATGTGGTCTATTTCGATACCTTCAGCCGCTAATTCATCCAGAATTTTATCCGAGTATCCTCGAATCTTTTTCAAGCCCACTTCTTTATCGAGATTGGCAATATTGACGATTTGCGAAGGTGCGGCGACTTTATTCACAGCCCTTAAAATATCGGCAAACATAAAAACCGTCTCTTTTTTCGCATTTAAAACGCATATTCCCTTTTTACCCTTACCAATAAGCTCAAGCAGCCGGTTTGCAACGTCTATTTTCGAATCTCCTTTAGATGGCGGAATATAACTTTTGCAGGCTGCTCCAACTTCTTTTTCTAACTTCGTTGCCACTTCAAGCATTCTCTTCTGCCGCTCAAACTCATCACCGCTAATTATACCTGCTTTATAAGCCGATTCCAAAGTCAGGATAACGCCCACCGTGTTGTCCCTGTATCCTGCATGCACGTTCACTGCTATCACCTTACATCCTACTCCACTATCCGCTACCGCCTGATGCAAGTCTTCGCCTATTATCATACTCGAACAGGTGCCTATCACACCCATCAACGCCGGATGAAACATCTCTTCCGCTTTTTTCAGCACCTCCACGAGCGATTCATGCCCGCCAAACACAAAATCGGTTTCGTTCATCGCCGAAGTTAAAACGTGCATACCATCTTCTTCAAGCAGTCGGCTGTGTTTGAAACTGCATCCTGCGGGACCATGCAGAACTGCAACGCCTGCATCCAAATCGCGGAGCGTATAAAGAGCAGCTACTATCGCACTCGGTCTCGGATGCAGTATCATTTCCTCGCTCATTCTCTTGTCATCCTCCTTTTTATCCTCTTTTCTAAAGAAGAGGTTAGTTAGCAATAAAAAGTTTGTATTATAACTTTTCATTTAAGCAGCGCAACTATTCTCCGTTTCTCCACGTCCACCAACCCCTTATCCGTTATCTTCAGCGCGGGTATCACCGGTAAAGCGAGGAAAGAGAGTGTAATAAAAGGAGCTCGCAGTTTACAACCCATCTCTGAAATTTTATCGTCCATATCTTTTTGTTTTTTTACCGCATAATCCAGCCCTTTATCGGTCATTAACCCTGCAATAGGTAGTTCTAACTCGCTCTTTACCTCGCATCCGCTGCACAGAACAATTCCACCGCCTATTTTTTTTAAGCGGTTGCAAGCGAAAGCCATGTCTTTTTCGTTTGTTCCTATAACAACGATATTATGAGAATCGTGAGCGATAGAGGAAGCGACAGCACCGTTTTTCAATCCAAACACTTTTACGAAACCCAAGCCCATATTGCCAGAGTGGTGATGTCTTTCGACCACGGCAATTTTTAATATATCTCGAGCTATGTCTATACCGCTTATCGCCTCTATAATCTCCTCAGTCAGGAGTTCGCCTTCTATCAAACCAATTATTCTCACCTTTCTCGCTCTTTCCAGCTTTATCTCAAAATCCTCTGGCTTTACTTGCTTTATCCTTACACTTTCGCCGTATTCTGGATAAAAATGCTTATGGTCATATCCGGTGCGAGAAGCAAACTCAGTCTTCCCATTCACTATCACTTTCGCTACTTCAAATTTCTCCAAATTTTTTAACAACACGATGTCAGCGATTTTACCGGGCGAAATGCATCCCAAAAAACCGTCTAATTTGAACCATTGCGCTGGATTTATCGTGCACATCTGCACTGCTTTTACAGCGTCTATGCCTTCTTCAATGGCTCTTCTCAAAACATGGTCTAAATAGCCTTCTTCCTTTAAATCGAGCGGTGTTCGGTCGCCGTCGGTGACGAGCATGCAATTCCTCGTATCTACGGATTTTAACAAAGGAGCGATATTTTTCAAGTTCTTTGCCACTGAACCTTCTCTTATCATCACCCGCATACCCAGCCGGAGTTTTTCCCGCGCTTCATCATGCGAGACACTCTCGTGGTCCGAGCCGACACCACTTAAGACATAAGCGTTTAGCTCTTTACCGCTGAGTAGCGGAGCATGCCCATCTATTGGCGTTTTTAACTGCTTTGCAACCTCTATTTTCTTCCATACCTCCTCCTCTTTTGTTATGACACCACCGTAATTCATCACCTCTGCCAGGCCTATGACCCCTTCCATCTGCAGCAGCTCCTTTATTTCTTCATGTCCTATCCTCGCACCCGGGGTCTCAAGTTCAAGAGAAGGGTCGGTAGAAGGCACGCATGAAGGAGCCATGCAAAATACTTTTAGCGGCGTTGCCTTTGCCTCCTCTAAAATCGCTCTTATTCCCTCGATTCCTAAGACATTTGCTATCTCATGCGGGTCCGCCACCACCGCAGTCGTCCCACGAGGCACTACTGCCTTTGCAAACTCGCTTACCGAAAGCATACTCATTTCTACGTGCGTATGCCCGTCTATCAATCCGGGAACTGCATAATTATCCTTCGCTTCTATTTCCTCCCTACCCTCGTATCTTCCTAATCCCACGATTAAACCACGAGCAATCGCAATGTCGGTTTCGTATATCTCGCCACTGCATACGTTCACGAGGTTTGCGTTTTTTAGCACTAAATCCGATTTTTCTTTGCCTGCGGCGATGTCAATTAAATTCTTTGGCTTCATTTTCTAGTTTTATACAAAGAAAACTTGTGAGATGCGATAGAAAAATGATTAATCCGAAAAATTTATAAATACTAAAGACTTGTTACAATAAGTAATGAAAAATGTCTCACAAAACAATAACGCTCTCGGAAGATGCGTATAATGTTTTGAACACTCTGAGGAAAGGCAAAGAATCGTTTACTGATGTGATACTTCTGGACTTCACGGAAAGCAAATCACGTGATCTGTTGAATTATGTCAAGGCGATGGAAATAGACCGGGAAACATTGATTTTGGCTTCGGATGTGGAAGAAATATATAAAAATAGAGACAAAGTAAAATTTGAAGAGAGGGATTTTTGATGGTCTGTTTTGATACGGATTTTTTACGTTGATTTCAAGTATTGTTTTGGCTAATGGGGATAAACTCATCACAAGGAACATCAAACATTTTGAGCGGGTTACAGGACTATTGGTTGAATCGTGGTGATATTTAGCTTAGAAGGATTGCGGTAGCGTCTTCATGGTAGTAACGATTAAACCACGAGCAATCGCAATGTCGGTTTCGTATATCTCGCCACTGCATACGTTCACGAGGTTTTCGTCCGTGGTAGGCGCTTCCCTTTCTTTTATTTTATGTACAACTCCTGCTTCTGTTTTCTCATTCCCCCGACCACAATCTCTCGAATATTTTTACAGCGTCTTCATGCTCGATTTTACGTGGATTGCGTGCTAAGTATCCCTTCTCCTTCGACATAGCTTCAGCCAACTCCTGTAAATCCTCCTCTGGCACGTCCAAATCAGCAAGTCGTGTTGGCAATTCCAGCTTTTCAAGCAAGCCCCTAACACGTGCAACCGCCCTTGACGCCGCTTCTTCCTCCGTCAGCTTCGATACATCCTCGCCCATTTCTCGTGCTACCTTCACTAACTTATCCCTGGCTACAGGTGCGTTATACTCCATAATATAAGGCAGAGCAAGCGCAGCAGCGACGCCGTGTGGAATTTTATACTTCGCTCCGAACGTATGCGCCGCTGCATGACCCACGATAACGCCTGCATTTCCAAATGCCATCCCGCCCAGCATCGCTGCTAACGACATTTTCAAACGAGCATCGAGATTATCGCCGTGTGAAAATGCTACTTCTAAATTATCTGCAATCTTCCTTATCGCTTCCAACGCAAAAGAATCGGTCAGCGGGTTTGAGCCCGTGGATAAAAACGCTTCGATTGCATGACTCAATGCGTCCATGCCCGTTGAAGCAGTTACCTTTGCCGGCATCGTAGCGGTGAACGAAGGTGAAATCAAAACAACGTCTGCGAGATTATAAGGACTTGCTATCGCCTTTTTCTTGCCTTCCACGATGATGAGTGTGAATGGAGTAGCTTCTGCACCTGTCCCGGCAGTTGTCGGGACTAAAATTTTCGGCACGCTTGGGTTCGCAATCTTGTTCGCACCCATAAATTCGCTTACTCCCTGCCCCGGGTTCGAAGCTGCCGCAGATGCAACCTTTGCCATATCCATCACACTTCCGCCTCCAACGCCTACTATCAGGTCGTACTTCGCTGCTCTTGCAGCCCCGGCGACCGTTTCCGCAGCCGCTAAAGTCGGTTCCGACTCCACAATATCAAAAACGTTCACTTCCACCGCTTCCTTCAACGTTTTTTCCACTTTTTCAAGCAACCCCGCTTTTTCTATCGTCGCATCAGTAACGATAAGTGCTTTTTTCGCTCCCAACCCTTTCGCCTCTGCACCTATTTTCTCCTCTACTCCGTCACCAAAAACAACTCGTTTTGGCAACTGAACTGCATACGTTCCCATTTTTACCACTCCTGTTATTTTTTTTCAAATTCTTTGAACATCTTTCTAAAGTAAAGAAATGTTATGATACCTGCAATCCCACAGGTTTCTAAACCCATTGCTGCCAGCCACCAAGCTTCTATTTGACCAAAAAACCAACCTAGTAAAACAGACACGGAAATTGTCATTAAACCATAAGCAATAATAGAATATGTTCTACCATAGAAATCAACTTCAGCGTTCTGCTTATCCATAATCAATGACTCCTATCCCTTCTCTTTTATACTCTCTTCCTCTAATCCATGACCTACCATAGCACCAATAATACCACCAATTACAGCTCCAATAGGCCCACCTAAAGCGGCACCAGCAAAAAGACCAGCTGTGCCGCCAGCAGCTAAACCAAGTCCTGATGCCTCCTTTTTCTTTTCATTCATACTTACTTTTAACACCTACATATATAAAAACCATTACTCTTTAACTAAATTACTTTTTTGTCCTCTGCTATCAACTCCCCTTATTTTCCCTCTTATCATCCGATGAACCTCTTGTGGAGTGGCTCTGCCTCTTGTTTTTTTCATCACCAGCCCGACGAGGAAATTCAACGCTTCTTTTTTACCTTCTTTATAATCCTCCACTGCACTTTCATTCTCCTTTAATACCTCCAACACCGCCTTTTCCATCTCTTCTGCACCTATACTTGCCAATCCCTTCTTTCTCACGATTTCATCGGGTTTACCTCCTCGGTCAAGCATCTCCCTTATTATTTCCGTCGCACCTCGCTCTGTAATCACGCCCTTTTTCAAATATCTTAAAATGGAAACGAAATCGTCAGTAGAAATCCTTTCTGCTGCCTCTCGCATCGAAATAGCGCGATAATTTAGCTCGCCCTTCAGAACATCCGCCACCCACGTAGCGCTCAACCCTGCATCTATTTTTGATGCCACCACTTCGTAAAAATTCGCTATGATTATGTCGAAAGTCAGCGAATTCGCATGCTCCCTCGTTATGGAATACCGCGAGACGAACCGCATCTTCTTTTCGTCCGGAAGCTCCGGTATCTCCTTCCTTATCTCTTCCATCCGGTCTGAAATACGAATAGGCACGAGGTCCGGCTCCGGAAAGTACCTGTAATCATGCTCAAACTCTTTCGTCCGCATAGAAAGCGTGATGCCACGCACTTCGTCATAATGCCTCGTCTCCTGCTTTACTTCAATACCCCGGCGCAATAAGTTCTTTTGCCGCGTTATCTCAAAAGATAAAGCGCGCTCCACTCCTTTATAAGAAGAAATGTTCTTCACCTCTGCCCTTTCTCCTCCTCCCACTGATATATTCGCATCAACCCGCATCGCACCTTCCAGGTCGCCATCAAACACGTCTAAATACCCCAATATGCTCCTTAGCTTACCTAAAAATATACGTGCCTCCTTTGGCGACCTCAAGTCTGGCTCGGTCACTATCTCCAATAACGGTATCCCCGACCTGTTATAATCCACCAGAGCATATTTCGCAGTATCTATCGTTCCCCTGTACACCAACCTGCCGGGGTCTTCCTCCATGTGCACCCTTCTTATCCTTATCTCTCTCTCCTTCCCGCCGTTACCACCACTCTCACTCTCTATTCTCACAAGCCCCTTCAAAGCAATGGGGAAATCATATTGCGTAATCTGGAAACCCCTCGGGAGGTCGGGATAATAATAATTCTTCCGGTAGAAAATTATCTCCGGTTGAATGGTGCAGCCCAACGCAAGCGCCACTTTTATGCCATATCCTATCGCACGCTCGTTCACCACAGGCAAAGCACCCGGTAAGCCCAGGCACGTTGCACACACGTGCGTGTTTGGCTCGGAGTTCTGATAGTCAGTAGAGCAGGGGCAGAACAATTTCGACTTCGTAAGAAGCTGTGCATGGCATTCTAACCCTATTTTCACGTCGTTTTTGCTTTCGCTTTTCATCTATCTGCATCCAATCATTATTTATTTTTATTCCATAAGTTTTTTTATACTTTGAGGGGATAATGGGATAATAGGACTGATAAAATAAAATGACAACGGTATACGATGTGCCGCCGGATAAACTGGCGAAGAGGGTGGCGGAGAAATTGAAAAAGAACAAAGCTATCCATCTGCCAAAGTGGGCTATGGAGGTAAAAAAGGGAGCGAACAAAGAATTGCCACCTCAGGAGAGCGATTGGTGGTGGATGAGGTGTGCATCCGTGCTGCGGCAAATATACCTACATGGGCCGGTAGGGGTATCGAGGCTACGCACGTATTACGGCAGCAGAGTTAGAAGGGGCGCAAAGCCCGAGAGGTTCAGAGAAGCTTCGGGGAAGATAATACGAGAGGTGCTTCACCAGTTAGAGGATGAGAAAGCCGGTGAGGGATTTGTAACCAAAACGAAAAGGGGACGAATAATATCGCCGAAGGGGCAATCTTTTCTCGATGACACCGCGCATGAGCTAAAGAAAGAAGATGCAAAACAAGACGGAACAGGTGTTAAAGATGGCAGATGAAGAAGAATTAGAGGAAATAAGGAGAAGGAAGTATGAACAGATGCAGCAGGCACAAGCCGGTGCTGCGGAAGAGGAAGGGAGAAAGCGAGAGATAGAGGAGGCAAAGAAGAATATTATCAGGCAGATTCTTACACCAGAAGCAAGAGAGCGGTTAAATGCCATAAAAATGGCAAAACCTGAATTTGCAGAAGTGTTGGAGGCTCAGCTAATAGGATTAGCGCAGAGCGGGAGGCTAAAAAGCATGCTAAACGATGCCCAATTAAAGGAAATCCTGCGGCAGATAATGCCGAAGAAGCGCGAAATTACGATAAAAAGAATATAATTCTGCAAACAATCGTGTTCGTCATTAGCAACTAACTGCCGTAAATGAAAAAATATCCGTGTAATCCGTGGTCGAAAATAAAAACCGTCTGGGAACTGACGAGGGCGGAGCATGGATTGATGTACGGGTTTGGAGTGCTAATAGGGATAATCATCGCGGGGGGGAGTGCTTATGAAACGGCGATTTTTGGCTTCTTTACCGCTCTTTTCATTCAAGCGGGCACGTTTGCGTTAAACGATTATTGTGACCTGGAATCGGACATTGCTAACCGGAGGACGGATAGACCGCTGGTGAGGGGGGAGTTAAGAAAGGAGGAGGCGTTGTTGATTGCCTGCTTCGCCACTGCCATCGGTATTATATTCGCAGCGTTCCTTGCGGTATTCCTGAAGAGCCCTATCTTGTTCCTCCTGGCACTTACATTAGCTGTGCTGGGTATTCTTTACGATATAAAAATGAAGGAATTTTTTGCAGTGAGTAATTTTTACATCGCGTTTACGATGGCAGTGCCTTTTATCTTTGGCGGATTAATCGCAGAGCCGGGAAGAATAGAAACGGCGTTACTCATCTTTTCTTCCATTGCGTTCCTTGCAGGTTTCGGAAGGGAAGTGATGAAGGACATAGCAGATGTAAAAGGAGATGCTCTGCGGAACGTAAGGAGTGTTGCACGGATATACGGAATGGAGAACGCGAAGCGAGTCGTGGTTTTTTCTTATTCTATCGCAGTCATGCTGAGTGTGATACCTTTTTTCTCTGTCAATACCTCTTACTTCCATAATACTGCATATCTGCTCCCTGTTATGGCTGCGGATGCGTTGTTTGTGCATACGTGTTTCGGATTGCGAAAAGGAGCGGATAACTATAACTATATGAGGAAAGAGACGTTAATAGCAATTGTTATTGGGTTGATTGCGTTTATAAGTGGTGCTTTGTTAAGGTAATCAGAACCTTTTTATATCACACACCCCAAATACTAAACTATGATTATAGCACACACACCGGATGCAGATGACGCATTCATGTTCTATGGAATGCTAAGCGGCAAAATCACTGCGGATTTCGAAATAAAGCATATTGTTGAGGACATAGAAACGCTGAACAGAAAAGCATTCCGGGGTGAGATTGACGTCACGGCGCTCTCAGCCCACGCTTATGCTTTTCTTCATCCGCAATACCGGATTTTATCTGCCGGTGCAAGCGTAGGTGACGGATATGGTCCGGTAGTAGTAGCAAGAATGGAGATGGATATTGAAGGAAAGAAGATTGCGGTGCCCGGGAAATACACCACTGCAAACCTGCTGCTAAAACTGGCTGTTGATGATTTCCAGCCTGTCGAACTGAGATTTGACGAGGTCATCCATGCAGTGAAGAGGGGAGAAGTAGATGCCGGGTTGGTAATCCACGAAGCGCAAATAACTTATCCACAGCACGGGCTTGTAAAAATTCTTGATTTGTGGGAATGGTGGCATGAGAAAACGGGGCTTCCTTTGCCTCTCGGCATTAATGCCATAAAGAGGGATATTCCTGCGGGAACACAAAGAGAATTTCTTGACGCTTTGCGTGAAAGCGTGCAGTATGCGCTGGAGAACGTAGAAGAAGCTATGCAACACGCAATGAAATATTCAAGGGATGCGGATAAAGAGCTTGTCAAAAGATTCGCATTGATGTATGTGAATAAATACACGTATGAAATGCCCGAAGGAGTTGTAAAAGCCCTTGAGATGCTTTTCAGAATGGCAGAAAGAAAAGGACTTTTTGAGAGACCGCCCCTGGACATCCTTTTTCCTTAAACATATTCGTATTCTGATTCCCTTGTGATGTGTTATATCCATTATTGGATATGAACATGAAAGAATATATTTAT
>JADHYP010000049.1 GCA_016782355.1 Candidatus Syntropharchaeum sp.
GTAAACTATGCCCAGCTTATCGCCCTGGCAATGGACGTGGATGCATATAAAGTAGTGGGGATACAAACCCATTCCGTTCCTATCGAGCCTATCTTAGAAAAAGTTGGTATTCTATGAAATGGAGAAAAGAAGGACGTTAGCCGAGATAAAGGAAAAAGTAGAACGGGGAGAGGCAGTGGTGATGACTGCTGACGAACTTTGTAATAGCGTGCGAAGTGGAGAGGACGTGGGATTTGAAGATGTGGACGTCGTTACTTCTGCTACCTGTGGCTTGAAGAGCGGGACGTTTGCAGTTCTTTCTTTTAAAGTCGCCGAGCGAGAAGAGTTTGAACGTGCATCGAAGGTGTTCTTGAATGGTGTGCCGGCATTCGCAGGTCCTTGCCCTAACGAGCGGCTTGGCATCATTGACGCCATCGTGTATGGCACGGCACGTAGGGACGAAAAATATGGCGGGGGGCATCTTTTCAGGGAGATGGTTGCGCATGAAGAGATAGAAGTCGTGGTAGAAACAGTTGAAGGTCGAAGGATAGAAACAGCAACGAATCTTGAGGAAATACCTTTTGCGAGGCTCTGTGGCACGAGAAATGCGTTTAAGAACTACTTTGCATTTGTGAATCCACGTGAGAACAAAGTAGCTTCGATATTTTCAGTGAGCGAGTTTGAAGGCGCTTTCAAGGAACTGACTTTCTCTGGCTGTGGCGAGTTGAACCCGTTGGAAAAGGACCCCGGTATGGATACAATCGGCGTGGGCACGAAAATCTTGATGAATGGAGCAGAGGGTTTTGTCATCGGAGAAGGAACGAGAAGTTCGTCGGAAAAGCCGAATTTGATGGGGATTGCGGACATGCACGGGATGCTACCAGAGTATTTAGGCGGATTTCGCACTTCTGCCGGACCTGAGGTATGGAATTCGTGGGCAGTGCCTATACCAATATTGAACGACCGGATATTGGAAAACGCTAAGAGACTGGATGAAGAGATAAAGCTGGGTGTTCTGGACGTTAATAACAGGCTGCCGGTGGGTGAAATAACTTATGCTGACGTCTGGCGTGACTGTGACCTTTCCGTGGGGTTTGACAGGTCGAAATGCAGCGAATGCGAAGAGTGCCAGGTTGCAAGCATTTGCCCTACGGACGCATTCGACGTTCTGGGTAGGGAAGTGAAGGAGGATCTATGCTGCAACTGCGGCGTCTGCGTCCGTTTCTGTGAAGGAAGTGCTTTTTACTGCAATCTCGGTGCCGTTACTCTTTCAGGAAGAGAAATTCCGGTAACGCTGCGTCAGTCGGACAGAAAAAGGGCAGTAAAACTGGCGGAGATGCTGAAGAGAAAGATTTTAGATGGCGATTTCACACTTTCGGAAGTTGCAGGTAGGCTATAATGCAAAGTGTAAAATGCAAAACGTAAAGTATCACTTGAGATGTTTAGAATGCGGGAAAACGATTCAGGACAGATACACGAATACATGCCCTGAGGGTCATAATTCATTGTTAAGAACCGTGTATAAGACAAAGAGGATAAGGAAACTTTCTGGAGAAGGAATGTTCAACTACATAGACTGGCTGCCAGTAGAAGAGACTTTGCCTATAAACGCAAGTCCGGTTACATACAAAAGCGAGGGTTTTGGAAAAGAACTGGGGTTAAAAAATTTGTATATCAGTTTCAGTGGTTACTGGCCGGAGAAAGGTGTGTTCATGAAAACCTGCACGTTCAAGGAGTTGGAAGCGCCACCTACTTTTCTGCGAGCAAAAGAGAGCGGGAGTAGCGGGAAGATTTTGGTGGTGCCTTCTGCTGGGAATACGTCAAGAGCATTCGCTGAAGTTGCCTCCATGACGGGGATGCCAGTAGTAGTAATTGTGCCAAAAAGTTGCATTCACCGGATGTGGACGACTACGGAAAACCACGACAGTATTTTCTTAATCTCCGTAGATGGCGATTATTCGGATGCAATTGCGATAAGCAAGGAGATAGTGAAAATAGAGGGGTTAATAGAAGAAGGAGGGGCAAGAAATGTGGCGAGAAGGGATGGAATGGGTGTGGTGGAGCTTGAAGCGGCATTTTTTATGAAGGTTCTGCCTGATTATTATTTTCAAGCAGTTGGCAGTGGCACAGGTGCGATTGCCGCATGGGAAACTTTTATCCGGCTAATTGAAGATGGCAGATTCGGCTGGAAAATGCCGAAAATTGTTATTTCGCAGAATCTTCCTTTTGCGCCCATGTTCAGCGCATGGCAGGAGGGCAGAGCAGAGATAATCGCAGATAAAGATATGAGAAATGCCGAAGAGGCAATAAAGGAGATGTATGCAGACGTGCTTTCCACAAGAAATCCTCCTTATTCCATCAAAGGAGGCGTATATGACATGCTTGGGCACTCAAAAGGGAAGATATATGGAGTAACCAACGAAGAGTGCAGGATAGCGGAAAAGTTATTCGAAAGCGAAGAAGGGATAGATTTAGTCACTGCGGCATCAGTAGCGGTTGCATCTTTGATTAAAGCTGTTGATGAAGGCTTCGTTAAAAAAGAGGATAGGATTTTGTTGAATATCACAGGTGGAGGCTATAAAAGGCTGCGAGAGGATTATAAAATGTATGAAATAGAGGAACGGATGGAAATAAAATCTTTGGATCAATTAGCGTTAGATGAAATTGAAAGAGAGGTGATGGAGTTCGTTAAGGGCTTATAAATAAATTTTAATCTGAATGTCAAGGTACTTGTTATAGTGCATATTTATATAGCCACATATCTAACATAGCACTATGTTGACCGCGGTAGAAAAATGAACTCCGAGAAACTCTTTGAACTCGCATCAAGATACATGCCCGGTGGCGTTAGCAGTCCAGTGCGTGCATATAAGCCGTATCCGTTCTTTACAGCGAGTGCGAAAGGCTCGCGGATATACGACGTTGACGGCAGAGAATACATTGACTACTGCTTGGCGTATGGACCACTTGTTCTGGGGCACGGTAACGAAGAAGTGAGGGATGCGGTTAGAGAACAGCTTGAAAAAGGATGGTTATACGGAACACCGCATGAAAAGGAAATAGAGCTTGCTAAGAGGATAATAAACAGTTATCCGTCCGTTGAGATGGTCAGGTTTGTTAATACGGGGAGTGAGGCGACGATGGCGGGGATAAGGCTTGCAAGAGGGTTTAAGGAACGTGATAAAATAGTAAAAATCGAAGGTGGTTTTCATGGCGCTCATGACTGCGTTTTAGTGAAAGCTGGTTCTGGAGCCACTACATTTGGCATTCCGGACTCTAAAGGCGTGCCAAAGGATTCAGTGAAAAACACGCTTCAAATACCGTTTAATGATGCTGAGGCACTTACCGATACGCTGGCGGCGAATTCGGGCGAGGTTGCAGCGGTTATAATCGAGCCGGTGATGGGCAACGTGGGACCGATACCGCCAGAGGATGGTTATTTGAGCGAGGTAAGGAAAATAACAGAGGAGAAAGACGTTTTACTTATTCTTGACGAGGTAATTACGGGTTTCCGGCTCGCTTTGGGCGGTGCACAGGAGTTTTATGGCGTGGATGCGGATTTAACGATTTTAGGTAAGATTGTCGGTGGAGGTTTCCCTATTGGTATGTTCGGCGGTAAAAAGGAGATTATGGAATTGGTTGCACCGTCAGGAGGGGTATATCAGGCAGGGACTTTTAGCGGCAATCCGGTTTCCATTACTGCGGGATTGAAAACGATAGAAATAATAGAGCGAGAAGGAGTGCCGGGAAGAATAAACGAACTTGGTGAAAGGATGCGGACTGCTTTAAGAGAGATATTAGCGGATTATGGAGTCGAGGGTTGCGTTTCTGGCGTGGGCTCGATGTTCAAGGTGTTTTTCAGTGCCGGAGGAAAAGAGGTGAGAAACTATGCTGATGCTTTGAGTTGCGATAAGAACAAATATTTGCGGTTTTTTCATCAAATGCTTTCCGCCGGTATATTCTTACCTCCTTCGCAGTTTGAGACGAATTTCGTCAGTTTTGCGCATAACGATGCGGATATAGAAAGGACGATAGAGGCGTATAAGGAGAATCTGGAATATGTTCAATAAGGAGTGAGAAATCCTAATTTCAACGCTCTAACAATAAATATGTCAATACGGATAAAGAACGTGCTGGTGGAAGGAAAAGAGCGGAATATCTACATTGCGGGGAATTTGATAGAAGAGATTAGCGAAGTGGGTAGTGGTAAAGAAGCGGAATTTGTGATTGATGGAAAAGGAAAGGCGGCAATTCCAGGTCTTTTCAATGCGCATACGCATGCGGCAATGACTTTACTACGTGGATATGCAGATGACGTGCCGCTTCAGGAATGGCTTTCGACTAAGATATGGCCGTTAGAGGCGAGGATGACGGAAGAGGACGTTTACTGGGGGACGAAATTAGCATGTTTGGAGATGATAAAATCAGGCACAATCTTTTTTAACGACATGTATTGGCATTGGAGAGGCAGTACGAGGGCAGTTGCGGAAACTGGAATACGAGCGGCGTTATCTGCGGTTTTTATTGATGGGTTTGACGAAGAGCGGGCAAGAGAGCAGATGAGGCGAAATGAAGGTTTATACGAGGAAAGTAAAAAGCTGCCGGGAAGGATTATTTTTGCGCTTGGACCGCATGCAATCTACACGGTTTCGGAGGAAAGCCTCTGCTGGGTGCGGGATTTCGCGGAGAAACACGACCTTCTGGTTCATATTCACTTATCGGAGACGAAGGGAGAGGTAGAGGAGTGCATAGAACGGTATGGTATGCGTCCAGTGGAATATCTTGATAGTATAGCGTTTTTAAGCTCGAGGACGATTGCCTGCCATTGCGTTCATCTGAGCAGTAAAGAACTGGAATTGTTGAAGCAGAACGACGTGAAGATAGTGCATAATCCGGTCTCGAATATGAAATTAGCAGCGGGGCGGATGCTTTATGAGGAGCTGAAAAAGGCGGGTTTGTATTCAAATATCGCACTCGGAACCGACGGCTGTGCTTCTAACAACAACCTTGATATGTTTGAAGAGATGAAGATAGCTTCGCTGGTTCATAAGTCGTTTTCCGGCGACCCGACGAGCATGCCGGCAACGGAAGCTTTTGAGCTTGCAACACGTAACGCAGCAAAAACGTTCAGGTTGAATTCAGGCGTAATCGAAGCGGGAAGGCTGGCTGACGTTGTCCTGCTGGACTTGAAGAAGGTGGAACTCGTGCCGAACCATAATTTGACTTCAAATATTGTCTATTCTGCGAATGGTAGTTGCGTTGATACGGTAATATGTGATGGAAGGATGTTAATGGCTGGAAGGAAGGTAGAGGGTGAGGAGGAGATAAAGGAGAAGGCGAGCGAGGTTGCTTATGAGCTCGTGAAGCAGGGAGTATGATAAAGAGTGGGAAAAATACAAATTGCTTCCAATTCTCCCTTTCCCAATGTTCTCTTTTCTATCAGCAATTTTAGTAATTCCAATCGCTTGATCTTTGCGAATGCACTTGCCATGTCTGCATCCAGAATGATCACGCTATCCAATGATTAACTCAACTCCTTTCTTGATTTTATCCTCTGAAGGTGCTTTAACAATCCTCTTTATCCCTCTCTGCTCTAAAATATTTTAAAAGTTCCCTGGTAATCTGCGAAGGAGAGAATGAAAATGACCAAAATCGAAATACCGCTTGATATCCCGGATGTTGAAATTGAGAGCGTTGCGATAAATAGCGAAGGTGATATTGTTATCACCGTGAAGAGTACGGTGGAGGGCACACGCTGCCATAAATGCGGCAGAAAGATTACCAAACTGCATTGCCACGACCGAGAGATTACGCTCCGCCATTCGTCAATTTTGGCGTTGTGTTCAGACCTGTATGAAGGGTATATCAATGCGGCGAAAGAGGTTTTTGGCGCGAACGTCATGGTCGTAGTTGACCGTTTTCACATCGCTAAACTGTATAGAAATGGCTTGGATGAACTTCGAAAGAAGGAACTGTCAAAGGAAGAATATAAAAAATTGAAAGGAGCGATGTGGATACTGCGTAAGGATATAGAAGAATTGACAAGGGAGGATTTAGAGGTTTTGAAATGGTTATTCAAATGCTCTCCAATATTGGAATTGGCGTACAAACTTTGTAATGAGCTGACTGATATTTTTGAGGGCGACTATTCTAAAAGCGAAGCGAAGCGCAAGATCAATCGTTGGACGGAGCGAGTCATAAAAAGTGGATTGAGTTGCTTTAACAGCTTCTTATCAATATTAGATAACTGGTTAGACGAAATCGCAAACTACTTTATCAACCGGCAAACGAGTGGATTCGTGGAGGGCTTTAATAACAAGATTAAGGTGATTAAAAGGCGTTGCTATGGGATTTTTAATGTTAGACCTCTGTTCCAGCGCATACACCTTGAGGGTTATTCTTTATTTGCTTGATTTATCAAGTAGATATGTTCAACGCAAATTACCAAAGAGCCAAATTTATTTCTTCAATAGTCTTTATCAAAGCACTTTCAAAAGGTTGTAAATGTTCAATATCTCCTTTTTTAATCTCCTTCTTATCTCCTCTTTCTGGGAAATATATCTCCTTGCCTACTCTTATATCGTATGACGCAGGTTGGACATACTTTTTTTCACCATTTATTATTATAGTGTCTACTGCTTTCTCTAACTCCTCGTCTAACAGTATTTCCATGTTATTCACCTATTCGGATTTTTACAGAAATGGTAAAATGCTTTCATTTCGTGAAACTTTTGATATTTTCAATTCGTTAACTTTCTTAAAAATATCCGCACTTACACTTTTTATTGGTCTATTTCCATCTATCAAAAATGTGTTACTCTCTTCCTTAGCTAATTCGTGATAAATCTCTCGAATTTTTTCGAGTTTATCAATTTCTTCGTATAATTCTACGTGAAATCTTTGTGTGTGAATCCTTTTCACACAGATAAACGGAGGGGTATCAATTATAAATGTCAAATCAGGTGTAATACTTTTTTCGTTGATCCCTTTTAGCCAATCTATATCAACTTCTAATGATTGAAACGCATAAGAAGATAGCCGGTATCTATCTGATATTACAATCACACCTTTGTCCAAAAGATCCAAAATAGTATTGTTGATATGTAACATTCTATCAGCCGCGAAAAGCAATGCAAGTGTTTTTGCATCAACCTCTAATTCTTTTCTCAATACCCCGCGTATCAAAGAACCAATCAAACCATCTGTTGGTTCCTTTGTTAAATAAACCTCATATCCTTTCTTTTCCAACCATTTTTTCAATTCAAAAGATTGCGTTGAAAGCCCAGACCCGTCCAACCCTTCAAAAACAATAAAAGGCATTCTTTTTGTTTCCATTTATTCCCCCTTTTTGTTCATTTTTTATTTTATACACAAATTCTTTTTACATTCTTTTCCCAATTTATAAATATTATTCTTGACTTTCGCCATTATATAGATTAAGGTGTTTTTAGCTATTTCGAAAGGATGTTCTTTTCTGAATTTCGGAAAGCGATGAACCTGCAAATAATATCCGTCATGCATTCATGTCCGTATGTGCATATTATAAACCGCCCTATTCTCCTTCTGTCTCGATTTAGCATGAAAAAGACGATGATGTGGAGTAACAGTGCTTCCATTCCTTTTTGCTTTGCTCTGTTCCTCCCGTAGCAGTGCGTACAGACGGTCTTATCCATAACAGGTGCAATACATCTGCTCATACTCACGTCCGAGCAATGCGAGGATTTTTCCATGAATTGGTCTTAAGTTCAAGACCTGCACCATCTCAGATTCCCTGTAAAGGACAGTAATTCCCTCAAACACCTGAAAAACACGTCTCATCGTTGGTTTCTTCGTTCTCCAGGAACATACTGCTGGCAAAGAAAAAAAGTTTTATATGGAGACTTCAAGACCTTTTATTAGTATGAAAGAAAAAACGACAAAAGTTTGTCCTATATGTGGGCGCCCTAAGCTATATTACGAATATGCAAAAAACAGGGAGAGAGAATAAATGACTGATTTGTTAGAAAATATTTTCGGGACTTTGTTCAGCCCTGCTTCTACGTTCAGACGAATGTTAGAAGAGAGAACAACAGTAACTATCGCGGCTATAATAGTTCTAATCGCAGGTATTTGTAGTGGAGAAGGGAGTATATTAATGCAAAACGCGCTCATGTCCCTGTTTGCAGAGTTTCCGGGTTTTGAGGTAGTGCAGCTCTCACCGGCTGCGTCCATAATCTTAAGCGTAGTTAGCGGATTTATTGGCTGGGTCGTTATCGCAGGCATACTTCACGTGGTAGCAAAGATTCTGGGAGGAAAGGGCGTTTTCACAGAAATGCTGGTTCTAATGGGTTTTGCTGCGCTTCCAAACGTATTCCAGGCTCCAATCGGTTTAGTCGTCATACTTTCCGGGGGTTTGACTGGAGCATTCATAGCTCTCGGTTTGAGCGGCATTTTAGCGATCTGGATTTTGATACTGGACGTTCTCGCGATTAGAGAGGCACATAAGTTCTCAACCGGTAGGGCAATTGCAACTCTCGTTCTTCCTTTTGTGGTTCTTATAGTGCTGGTGTTTATGCTCATGATCGGTATTTTTTTGACGTTGGGGTAACAAAATTATATATATGGAGGAGTGTAAATGGAGAGCATTAAAGCAGTAATGGAAAACAAAAGAAAAGTCATCGCATTGCTCTTAATAGGTCTTTGTTTGATTTCCACGGTGATAGGAATTGCCATTGTAGCGAATTTTGATAGCGGTGGCATAGGCGGTGATAAAATAGCAATAATCAGCATTGAAGGCGCAATCGTGGGTGGTAGTGGTGGTGGATTTGGGATATTTGGTTCGGAATCAGGTGCAGACGATATTGCAAAGCTGATAAAACGTGCGGGCGAAGACCCCTCTGTAAGGGCAATCATACTCAGGATAAATAGCCCTGGAGGAAGCGCTGCCGCATCTCAAGAATTACACGCAGAGGTATGTAAGGCGCAAGAAAATGGGAAGATAGTTGTGACTTCGATGAGCGACGTAGCAACTTCCGGCGGGTATTACGTTGCCTGTGCGTCAGACAAAATAGTTGCGAATCCCGGGACGATAACCGGGAGCATTGGCGTGATCTTTTCTCAATTGCAGTACTCTGAGCTGCTTGAGGAGTATGGAATACGGGCTAACGTCATCAAGAGCGGTAAA
>JADHYP010000050.1 GCA_016782355.1 Candidatus Syntropharchaeum sp.
GTCTTCCCGGAAATAGAAACCTCATCCATCCCTGGCTCTCCATGCACCACAAGCGCCTTCTTCAGTCCTAAGATGCGAAGCACTTTTGCTATCTTATCGGTAAGAGCGGCATCGTAAACGCCAATGAGCTGATGCGTTGCATTCGCAGGATTCGTCAAAGGTCCTAAAATATTGAAAACAGTCCTCATTCCCAGCTTCTGCCTCACTTCCATCACGTTCTTCATCGCTTGATGGTGTAGAGGCGCGAACATGAACCCGATGCCTATCTTCTCGATGCATTCCTCTATCTTGCGAGGTGATAAAGCCAGATTCACACCCAACTCCTCTATTACGTCCGCACTACCACATTTTGACGTTACCGACCTGTTACCGTGTTTTGCTACCGGAACCACGCAAGCAGTGATGAAAGCCGCAGTGGTGGATATGTTGAACGTTTTTATCACATCGCCACCCGTCCCGCATACGTCCACGCTCTTCTCCACTTTCGGGTTTATTTTTAATGCCATACTTCGCATAACGTTTGCGAAAGCCGCTATTTCTCCTTCTGTCTCGCCTTTCATCCTTAAAGAAGCTAAAAAAGCCGCGGTTTGTATTTTATCCGCTTCTCCGCTCATTATCGCTCGCATCGCATTCTCTGCTTCTTCTGCGTTCAGGTTCTCTTTCTTCACAACTTTGCCGAGATATTTTTCAAGCATTTTTCAATTTCTCCCCCTTTTCCCTCGCCTTCTGCTCCTCCTCCGTGTCCCAATCGGTATTTGGTGCCGGTATTCTCAATGGTTCCGGCTCCACCCCATTCTTCCACAACGCCACAACAGGATGATTCACGCGTTTCAGAAACTGTTTCAGTTCTTCCGCATCGGTGCAATCTTCCTCTGTTGCTATCTTGTTAGACATCTCCGCGGGAATGAACTCGGTAAGCGTTTGCTTATATTCCGCGGGCATCCATACGACACGTTGCCAGCCACCATCCGCCCTGATAAACTTCCTCGACCTCGGCGTTCTGAACGATATACCACAGTATCCGTGGTTTTGTAAACCACCGCTTATAAGCCCTGCGAGTTTCGAGAACGTCATGCCCAGAGGTGTACCACCACCATATCTCCGATCTACCAGCCCCAGGCCGTCAACTTCAGGTATATAAAAGATGATTGTTTCGAAACATCCGCAATTTGTCTGCGGATACGTTATCGAAGAATACATCACCACTCGTTTATAAGACCTGTTTGACTTCTCGTGGATTTTTTCATTCACGCCCGTGTATTCTCCGCCCTGGGTGTCAACACATTCGCCTAACGGCATCTCGAATATATATCCATACGGGTCGAGGTCGCACATTACTTTCGCACCCAACCACGTAATAATCCCGCAATAAGGCGGTCTATCCGGCGCAACTACGCATACATGACTTGGTGCGAAGGTTTGACAGATAGTGCAGCCATAAAAAGTGTCAACGTCCTCGTCGGAAAACTTACTCGCCTTTTCGTCCACTCGCTCCCAATAAGGGATGCAGACATTATCTATTATCTCCTTCGTAAGCCTTGCGCCTCCTAATTCCTCGGTCGCTATCAGTATCTTCGCATCCGCCTTCTCCACCAGCGGGAATTGTATCTTGCAAAGGTTTAACATCGCTTGACCGAGATGCTTGAAGTCGTGTTTATACGCTGTTTTTTTGTGCAATCGCAGCCAGATCGTATCGCGGGTATTAAGAAGCATCCAGCCTTCTCCCTCTTCCAATGCGAAATACGTCCACCTCGTAAGTAAATCAAGGTAATCCTCCGTTAGTTCCTTACCATGGTATCGTATCCAGAATCCAAAAGGTAGCGATTGCCCTTCTATTTCTTTTATCTCCGGTCCTATTACTTCTACTCGTCCGTCTTCTATCCTATCCCCATCTTCCACCGCTTCTATAAAAAAGAAACTACTGTATCTGTGCCTTGGACCGCCTAATTCGCAATACGTGTCGTGTTTCCTCACGCGAAGCCCAAACTGTCTCGGAGATATGTCATAAGATATTCCATTGAAAAAGTCGTCTGGAGTAGTTGGTGCGTGGTAAACCTCGCCCTCAGGCAAGGAATCCCATATTTTTTGTCGCTCTCGCGCTTGCTTCTGTTCCTCTTCGTCTTTTTTCTCTTCTTTCATCTCCACAACTGCCTTCGCTTTTCTCTTTTTACTTTCTTATTCTTATAAAATAACACCCTTTTGCAGGAATATTTGGATATTGACAAATCTACTGTTTAAAGCTTTCTTTTTTTCGAAAAAATCTGGGTAGTGTAGTTAGGGTTTTATATTATGGCAATGTGTATTATAAATCGGAGGTGAAAAATTGTCGAATATAACCGTGAAAATTCCTTCTGACATTGTAGATATTATTGGGGAGCATAAAAATATAGAAAAAGAGAGTAGAATGCTCATTGCGACTGAATTGTACAGAGAAGGTGAGATATCAGTGGGAAAGGCAGCAGAACTCACTGACTTACCCTTTGAGGACTTTATAGAAGAGCTAAAATACAGAGAGATGAAGATATACTCGCTACAGGCAAAAAAGTAGAAAAAGACATGTTTATAGAAATATGTATTAGTAAGAAACAGATGGAAAAAACCATAGAGTGCCCAAGATGCTGGGTGGAGATGAAGAAGGAGGAAGTGGACGTATTAGGTCCCAATGTTATCATCGACGTCTGTCCCAAATGTCTGGGAATATGGTTTGACAATAACGAACTAAAAAAGATACTTGGCGACAGAAAACTTGCCAATTACCTGACAAAGCGGATAGGCACGCAAAGTGAAAGTAAACTGGTATGCCCGCGTTGCGGCGGATTGATGGACCTGGAATATGCAGAAGATGTAGAAATAGACGTCTGTCTCGTCTGTAACGGAGCGTGGTTAGATTACGGTGAGTTGGAAGGATTAAAGAAAAAATCAGAAGCAGGTTATACGGGCGACAGAGAGAAAAAAGCAGTGGAAGAGTGGGAAGAGATGATGGCTAAACGGCACAGGAAAGGGCTGAGCAGCTTATTTGGACGGTTGATACGGTAATAAAATAAAAAATAAAAAAAATTCGGTATGCTTAACTCGCTTACTTCACGTAAAGCACACCTTTTGCCTTCTTCTCCGTCATTGCAAGGTCGCCGATGTATTTCTTGTATTCCTCGCCTTCTATTGTTGCAGCCTCCGCGAACTTAAACGAAGGCATCATATCCTGCACCTTTCCCTTCACCGCTATCTCGCCACTCGTCATATCCGCTCCGGGCATCACAGCATCTCCTTCTATCGTTATCTTTCCGCCATGCATGTTCAATCCTGCGAGAAGTTCCGCATTCCCTTTTATCAGTATCTCGCCACCAGCCATGTATTGTCCAGCGCACTCACCGGCATTTCCGCCCACAGTCACTTTACCGCCTGTCATACCCGTCATCTCGCCTCTATACATCGCACAGAGGTTAGCCCCGGCATCACCTTCTATAATCAGTTCTCCACCTTTCATTTCGCGACCTGCCCAGCAATCTGCATTTCCCTTTACCGTTATTTTACCCCCGGTCATCATCGCACCGCAGTGCATGTCCACGTCACCAATTGCCTCTATCTCGCCTGCTTTCATTCCATCTCCTATGTGCTTCACCCTCGACAAATCGCCTTCCATCACTATCTTCACTTCTTCCGCACTCCCGGCTTCTCCTTCTACGCGCACGTCAAACAGCTCGCCCGTATTCTCTTCCTTGTTTCCCCACCAGACCTTCACCGCTTTTATTTCCGCTTCATTCTTTCCAACGAGTTTATCCGGAGTCAATGAATCCACTTCAACGGGTATTCTTGCATTTCCACTCATAACTTCTTCCTTCAACTTTAATCTTATCGTTTGCATTTTTTTCTCCTCCTCCTTCCTCAGCCACGCATTGGCGCTTTTATCTCGTATGGATTCGGCACGTAAGCATCTTGCACTGGATAATTATTGAAGGTCACTGAGTAGTAATGCTCGAACTTGTCCTTCAGCTTCTTTAACATTTCTTCTGTCAGCGTATCATCACATTCCGGCGTTACAAAATATGTCTTTCCCGCAGGTGTCGCGACTACTTCTCCATCCTTTACCACGATTTCACCACCTTTTATCGTGTATTTTGTGTTCAAGAACGCTTTTTGTATTTTTCCCGCATCGCGTTCCTCCGGTGACATATCATAAATCGCAACGTCGCCATCGGCACCAACGCCGAGATGCCCCTTTCCATGCTCGTGCAATCCCAAAGCCTTCGCAGTCATTCCTCTTGTGATTATCGCTATCTCATATAAGTCATACTCACGGTCTATTGAAGGCAGCGCTGCCCTATCGTATATTGCAGAATGCATATCTGCCGCTGACTCTTCACGCCTCTTCTTGCTCATCAGCATCGAAATAAGGATCGGATACCCAATGAACGGCCCGGCATTTGGATGGTCGGTCGTGAGTGCAACCTTCCACGGGTCTTTTACCAGCAACGCTAATTCCTGACCTATTGCCCATTGAATGGTATTTACGGGCGATTTACCGGAATACAGGAACGGTGTTATTCCCGAACCCGTCTCAAGTTCGACATCGTGATTCGTCCATTTTCTACCCGTTATCTGATACAAGCTGTATTCCATCGGTCCGTCCGCCGTCATTGTCGTTGTATCCCCCAAGATTATCGAGCCAATGTCAATGGTAACGTGCTCGTTCTTGTTCACATAATCCGCAATCGCATCCGCCTTCGACTCGAAATCACCCCAATTCGTACCACCGTAAGAGTGGAACTGCGTATGCGTCGCGTGCAGGACCTGCCTGTCTTTAGACGGTTTTATCCCTTTCACGAGGTCATAAGTCGCCATCGTTACCCCAAAATTACCAGGATGACCGAGCATATTCGTATGCACGTGGATGCTGTGAGGCATCTCGAACTTCTCATTCGCCTCTCCTAAACTCTTTACTATCTCCGCTGGCGTAACGTCGAAGTAAGGCACTGTGTCATTTAAATCGCAGTTCTTTCCCCATGCCCACGCCTCTGTTCCGCCTGGATTTACTATTTTCACGCCGTATCCCTTTGTTGCTTTTATTATCCACGCTATATAAGCCGTAAGCAGGTCAATATCACCGCTTTTCACATAATCCAAAGTCATCCAGTTGTTGTCAATAAGAGGCAGTGCTGCATTATCCAATATCGGGATGTCAACTATTTCCTCATGTGTGTGCCTTGCTGCAAGTGGCGGCATTGCCGCTTCCATCACAAACGTATAGCCCATCTTTGCATACCGGTAGCCCGTAGCAAACGTATTCGGCACGGAATAGCCCGATTGCATCCTGCAAACTTTCGTCTTCGCTTCTAATCCTCTCCGACCGTCTTCTGGTCTGAACAGCCTTCCCGAATTTACTTTACCGCCTGCGATGTGTGAATGGATGTCCACACCACCGGGCATTACCACTCTTCCCCCGGCGTCTATTACCTTCGGATTCTTTACCTCTTCCACTACTTTGCCGTCACGAATGCAAATGTCCTTCTTCTCGCCGTTCACGCCATTTATTGGGTCGTAAACCACCCCGTTCTTTATCAGTAATTCACCTTCAGCCATTTTACTCGCCCTCCTTTTCTCTTATTGCCCTCACTTCTTCCAGTATCTTCTCCAATATCTCCTCATCCGGCAGGTATTCCGTATCTACTACCTTCCGAAGCCTTATAGGTATATTGTCCATCCTATATACGTTGCCCTCCGATTCTATTCCGCTTATCGCAGCCGGAATAACGACGTCTGCAAATTCGGTCGTTGGGTTCGCAAAAGGGTCTATCTGAATAACCGGAATCTTAGCGAGGTGTCTTATTGACTCGCCTGGGAAATGCGCTCCGGGGTCAGTAGCAATAAATAACGCAGCATCACACTCGCGTCTCACTAAAAGGTCCGTAGATGACGTCTCTCCCGGGTTATACCACGCATAACCTCTGGATAAGTCAACGGAAAATGGATACCCCGTTTCCCACGTGCATACCTGATTGAACCCATTTACGTTGTAGTGACCTCTCATTGGCATTATACTAAACTTGGTGTGCGTATGAGCCGCTCTTGTCATCTGTATTGCATTTACGATGTTGTTGTGCCTTCCTGTGGACTGCGTCACGCCCATACCAAAGAACGTTATCCCGAACTTCGCTTCTTTCATCAACCTCACGGCCTCTAACAGGTCTTTCTTTGAAACGCCGCCTACTTCTTCCGGCACCACGTCTTCATAGCCCAATAGAAGAGCCCTTAGCGCTGAGAACACCAAAAAATCTTTCCCCTGTTCTATTCGTATGAATACGTCCGCCACCTTTGCCGTCTTTGTCTCCCTTACGTCCACCACGATAAGTTTCTTGTCCTTTTTGCCTTCCGCAGTCCAATATCCCTTTGAAATATACGAATACCGCTTCATGTGGTTAGCATGCGCATCAGTTGGATTCGCACCCCAGTATATCACGAGGTCTGCACGGTTTTTCACCTCTCCAAGCGTGCAAGAAGGCAGTCCAACGTCCTGAATCGCCAGCACTGAGGGTCCATGACATACCGAAGCCGTATTATCTATAACCGCTCCTATCTCTTCTGCAAGCTCTATTCCTACTTTATCCGCCTCACAGACCGTGGAACTCCAACCATACAAAAGCGGTCTTCTCGCAGCCGCCAGTATCCCTGCCGCCTTCTTTATCGCATCATCGTAAGAGCACTCCTTCAAACTCCCGTTCTCTCTTATCGCAGGGCTCTTTATCCTACCATGCCCCATTAACTTGCTCTTTCCCACTGAACATGCTCCTTTTTTTACCTTCTTCACCTCGTTATCCTCTACTTCTACCACGAGATCATCGCATACACACCCACACAAGGCGCATACAACGTCTGTTATCTCCATTTTTTAATCACCTCTTTCTTTATCCCATATACCTCTGCATCAGTTCTTTTACTGGTAGAACTTTCTCTTCCGACTTCTCTATCTCCGCATCTATACCCTTATATTGCGGCATACCAGCACCGTGTGTATCCCCGCTAACGACGGCATTTGCCCAGGGACCCATAGGAATAAATGCAATCCCTTCTGGATTCCCTCCTCCTTCCTTCGCTTTCACTACCACTTCTCCATAACTCGTTCTTACTTCCACGTTCTCATCAGCCGAAACGCCGATTTTTTCCATGTCTTTCTCGTTCATCTCACAGATTGCCACTGCATTATAGTACTCCTCCGAAAGCTTGTTGTCTAAATTTTGACCTTGCGCAATCGTCCTTCCACTTATCAGTCTCGCATTCATTCTTTCCATTTTTTACCACTTATAACTTCTGCAAAACTACAAACATTTAAATCTTTCGGTTTTTTCTTCCGCTCACCAAGTTCACAAAAATCACGCGCATTCTTTATATATTTATAGTCATTCCGGAAATAAATTGCAATATTTGATGTCGAAAAATCTCAAAGCAGGGTAAAGAAGAAGTGGAGGAGATGTTAGGTAAAAATGAAATTTGGAGAATTGTTGAAAGGGGCAGAAGCCGAAGGTAAAGAGAAGCATGTCCCTTATATTGAGGTTGGCAAGGGACGAGGGAGAGAAGACGTGGACGTTGTACGAGTAGTTGTGGGTAAGGAGGTGCCACATCCTAACACCGTGGAGCACCATATTGCGTGGATAGAACTGTTTGGCGTAAAAAAGGTGGGACAGGTAGTTGACCTTGGCAGGGCTGCTTTCGCACCGGTTTATACCAATCCAAACGTCAGGTTTCAGGTGCCGGTGGCAGAATTCAAAGCTTTCTGTGCGCTCGCATATTGCAACGTCCACGGCGTGTGGGAGAATTGTATAGAAATAGAGGAGGGTAGATAATATGCTAAGCGAAAAGATGCAGGAAGCGCTGAATACTCAGCTCAACAAGGAGACGTATTCCGCGTATCTGTATATGTCCATGTCTGCTTACAGCACGTATATTGGACTGAAGGGGTTTGCCAACTGGTTTATGGTTCAGTACCAGGAGGAGATGATGCATGCCATGAAGATATACGATTACATTAACGACCAGGGCGGACAGGTAAAGCTCATGGCGATAGAACGGCCGCTGGCAGAATTCAAGTCGCCTATGGATATGTTTGAGAAAACTCTGGAGCATGAGAAGTTCATTACGAGGAGCATTAATGAGCTCGTTGACCTCGCTATCGCGGAGAAAGACCACGCTACGAACATCTTTCTTCAGTGGTACGTTACTGAACAGATAGAAGAAGAAGGTAATGACAATGAAATTATCTCTAAGTTGAAACTCGTTGGAGAAGACGGTAATGGTTTGCTCATGATAGACAAAGAACTGGCGATGCGGGTATTTACGCCACCTGCGACGTCTGAGGCGAGCCAAGCATGAGTAGATGGGAATAAGTTTCAGTATATACCGAATGAATGATGAAAAAAATATACGGTATTATCGGCGACCCGATAGAGCACAGCCTTTCTCCGGTTATGCATAATGCCGCTTTTGAGAAACTCGGACTGGATGCCGTTTATCTCGCATTCCGGGTTGCTCAGGAAGAACTCGGAGATGCGATAAAAGGAGCGAAAAGTCTCGGCATCGCAGGTCTTAACGTTACCATACCGCTGAAGGAGAAGGCGCTTTCTTTCGTCCGGTTTGCTATCGTCACCTTTGCACCTTCGGCATCGAGATAATAAGAAATAGCCTTTGCAGCACCGCCAGCGCCGAAAATTAACACTTTTTTGGCTTTTAGTTCGCCCACCGTCTCTTTCAATACCCTCAGCGAGCCTATGCCATCGGTATTATAGCCAACGCCACTGCTGAAATCAATGGTGTTTATTGCACCTATTTTCTTCGCTACTTCTTCCGCATTCACGAAAGAGAGCGCCTTCTCCTTCAGCGGTATGGTAACGTTAAGACCCGCGATGCCGAGACTTTTCGCTCCTTTTATCGCATCTCCAAGTTCTTCCTGAGCAACCCGGAATGCGAGATAAACGGCATCCAGTCCGAGTTTCTCAAAAGCGGCATTATGCATAACCGGAGAAAGGCTGTGCTC
>JADHYP010000051.1 GCA_016782355.1 Candidatus Syntropharchaeum sp.
TGCTTATAGAAACGTCGGATTTCGTTGAACAGCGGAAAAAATGGTTGAAAGAGGATAAAAGATTCAAATTATTTTATAATGAGCAGAAATCCGCGATAGACATTTTTAAAGAGATGATAAGAGAATACGCAGCGTTGTCGCCCATAAATGCCACTTTTAAAGTGTTATTTTTCAGTAACGCCGATTTTCTTCCGGTAAATGCGCAACAAGCTTTGCGGAGGGTTATGGAACGGAGCAGCAAAACGTGCAGATTCATTTTCGCGACCACGAAACCCGCGGGTGTCATCCCCGCCATAAGGTCAAGATGCCTGAACCTTCACTTCACGCATTTAGATAAAAGCAGTGCGTTGGAGACATTGATAAGGTCAATAGCAGGTGCGGAAGGGGTAAAACTTACCGAAGGGGGTTTGAAAACGCTGAAGCAATATGCGAGAGGAGATGCTGGCGCTGCCATTAATATGCTGGAAGCAGCAGCAGTAGCAACGGCTTCTTCGGCGACAAAATCGGTTGACGAGACCAGAATAGAAGAAGTAGTGCGGAATGCGTTTTTTCAAAGGAAGAAGGCAGAGGAGTTGATAGATTTGGCATTCGCATCCCGGCATAAAGAAGTGAGAGCGGGATTAGAATTTATGATAAAGGCGGAGCGAATAGGAGGAAAAGAAATTCTGGCGGAGATACACGAGGCGTTGCGAAGGAAGATGAAAGCGAAGATGACGATGGAAGAATCGAAAAAATTCGCCCGGCTTGTGTTATACGAAGGCGAAGCGGATTTTCAACTTTGCAATTCCCTGAATGCCCTGATACATTTGGAAATGATGATAATGAAAATGTCAAAGGTGGTGAGGGGGCTATGATGCAATGAAGTTATCGCTGGCTGTGGGCATGGAACTACTATCAGAGATTTGGAATAATGAGTTTGTGAAGGATAAGAGAGTTATTTTACGAGAAGTAACTCACACCTCAGAAGAGAATATACGTTGTGCCTCTTCATTCCGGCGTTTATGTGCTTGCTGTATCCTCTCCCCACGCTTGAAATACTCCTCTGCTTTCTCCTCATCGCCCATAGCTCTGTAAACCTGCCCGATATTATAGCAAGCCGATATACCTTCGTCCATTAGATACTCCCGGAGATTCAATGCTGCGTTGAAGAACCCAATTGCCATTTCATATTGCTCCAAACTCGCGTAAGCAACTCCACAATCGTTACAAACCTTAGCCATCGTGGGAAGAATTGGCTCTTTCTTCACTATCTCCTTGTAAACTTCTATCGCCTCTTCATATTTTGCCTCTGCGAGGTATTCTTCCCCGATTATAAGCAAATCTTCAGCGGTCTTTTCTTCCTCTTTTCTTTCTTTTTCCATAAGCTTATACATAATTCATATTAGCTACTTATATAACTGCTCTATCTTTACTTTTGCATTTTACACTTTTCCGTTTTCATTGCCGCCATCAGACGATTCATCCCAGCTTACCTGCTTCTTCTCTCACTTGCATTCTTACCCGTTTATGTATTTCTATTATCTCTTCTTTTCGCCTTTCGTCTGCACGCTGGATATTATGGAAATAGGGAAAAGGCATCTTCCGTTTTATAATAAAATCCCTTATGTCTTCCGTAATGCACTTCTCAGGGATATCCGCAGGATTCTTTTCAAAAATATCCCGGTTCTCTTCCCAGTCCGTCACCACTTCCACCACTTCTCCTTTCCCTCCTCGCTCAAAAGCCTCGCATAATACGTGAAGAAACCTTATATCAGCAGATGCAAGTCCAACATTGGCGTAAGGGACCGCATATTCGTTACCATTGAAAACAACCGATATTCCATCGTGCGTTGCAACCTCGTCCAGCATCTTATAATCGGTAATGCTGTCGCCAACGGCGATGACATCGCTCAGCGCCACTCCTTTCTCTTTCGCTATCGCCCTCACTGCCTCCGCTTTTCTTTCTCCTCCTATTACCCTTGTCGTAAAAATGTCATAGCCCAGGGAAGGAAGTTGATGAAAGAAGAAATCGTCCAGGCGATTCACTATGCGTTCCGTATTGTCAATGTCAGAATAAAGCGCGATTATGTCTTCTTGCGCTTTTTTTATTAAAGAAAAGATGTTTTCGTGTAAATCGCTTCTTTCTAAATCAAGCTCCGTGCATATAATATTGTTCTCAGAAATTCCCAGTTTGCGACCTACGTTGTAAGCATGCAGCTCGTAACTTGTAGATATGATATAGATGTCCCAATTTTCCGCCTGTAACTTCTCGAATAAGTATTCTGCACCTTCTATTATCTTTGCGCGTTCTGACACCTTCTTTATATCTTCCCCGGTTATGCCATGCAGCAAAAAAAAGGGCACGATTAATGCGAGGGTGTCCCCGGGCTCGTAGCCTTCCCTTCCCTCAAGCGACATAATATCGTCATATCTGCTTATAACCTCAAAAATAAAAGCGCCTTCTTTTCCCATGAGCTTCATCACCTCGTAGGCATTATCTTGCGGTGATAAAGGTCCTTCGAGGTCGAAAAATATTGTTTTTTGCATTGAAAAATAAAAATTGCGCAGTTCAAAATAAACCTTTTTATTACAAACACGAAAACTTTAAATATAGGATGCCCTAATAATGTTAAAGCATGCTAAGTAGAAAAGCGGAAGACTATCTCGAAGCGATTCTGAACATCGTGGAAAAGAAGGGATATACGCGGGTGAAGGATATAGCATCGGCTTTAAATATTAAGCCCTCAAGCGTTGTGGAAATGCTAAAGAGGCTGAACGACATGGGTCTCGTTGAATACCGGAAATACGATGGCGTGACGTTGACACCAAAGGGAAGAGAGATAGCGAGTGTTGTAAAAGACCGGCATGATACTATAAAGGCGTTCCTGGAGATAATAAAAGTGCCAGAGAAGATAGCGGATAAAGACGCATGCATAATCGAGCACGAATTGGAAGCGAAAACAATAGAGCAGCTAAAAAATTTCGTGCGGTTCGTGAAGTCCGCACCGGATTATCCACAATGGCTGGAGCACTTCGAGACGTTCTGTAAGACAGGGGTGCATCCCTGCGAAGAGAGAAGTATTAAATACTAATCTTATTTAGAACTAATCATGATTAGTGAATTTATTGATAGGGAAGAAGAGATTACGCTGTTAGAAGAAGAGTGGGAGAAAGGGGAGGGGAGGCTAATTGTCCTCTATGGAAGGCGAAGAATAGGGAAGACAAGGCTTTTGATGGAATTTTCAAGGACAAGGGACAGGAATGGGATCTTCTATATTGCGGAAGAATCCTCTGCTCAGATTCAGATAAACGGGCTGAAGGAGAAAATTGCAGAATTTCTAAACGACCCCCTGCTCAGCACGCTTGAGATAAAAGATTGGGAACTGCTTTTCGGTTATTTAGCGAAGAATATGCCAGAAGACCGATTTTATATCATAATAGATGAATTCTCATATCTCATCAGAAGTGACAGCAGAGTACTCAGCGTTTTGCAAAAGTTGTGGGATACGAAGTTCGCTTATTCTTCTGCTTTTATCGTTCTTTCAGGCTCTATGCTTGGACTGATGAGCGAAAAGGTGCTTTCATACGCATCACCGCTTTATGGAAGGAGGACACGGGATATTTTGCTGGAGGGACTGCCGTTTAAGTATGCGAGAGAGTTTGTCAAAATGCCTTCCAGGGAAGCACTTCAGCTCTATTTGATAATAGGCGGTGTGCCGGAGTATCTGCTGAAAGCTTCTGAATACGGCAGCCTCGCGGAGTTTCTCGAAAAAGAATTTTTCAGTAAGAACGGATACTTCTACCGGGAGCCTTATTTCATCATCTCGCAGGAGTTCAAAGAACTCAAGACCTATTTTTCCATTCTCAACGCCCTCGCTTACGGTCATACAAAACCAACGGAGATAGCAAATTTTACGGGGATGGAAACAAGAAGCATCTACCCGTATCTTGAGAATCTGCTCAGAATGGGTTTTATAGAGCGGCAGGTCTCCATGTTGGGCAGTCCAAAAAGGGGGTTATATTTGATAAAGGACTGCATCTTTGATTTCTGGTTCAATTTCGTATTTAAACATAGGGAAGAAATAGAAATGGGAGCTTTCAGATTGAGCGAGGGAGAAAAAACCGTCTATCTGGGGAAAAAATTTGAGAGTTTTGTCAGAGATGAGGTTCTTCGTTCTCTGCTTCCGTTCAGATTTGAAAAGAGTGGCAGGTGGTGGCATAAGGGTGAGGAGATAGACATAGTGGCGGTAAATGAGAGAGAAAAGCAAATAGCCTTCTTCGAGGTTAAATGGAGCAGATTGAGCTATCAAGAGGCAAAGAGAATATTAAATGCACTCAGAGATAAAGCGGAACTTGTTAACTGGCATGTCAAAGGCGAAGAAAGGAGAGATTATTATGGCATTGTAGCCGAGAGTATTGAGGGTAAAGAAGAACTTTGCAAGCAGGGATTTCTGGTCTATGGTATAGACGAGTTGTTGTAAAGGAAAAAGCTGTTCGGTTTTTTCTTTAAAACCGAACTTTTTTAGGGTTATTAAGTAAAACTGAACCTTTTTAGGGGACATTATTTATGTGCCTAATATTCTTATTTCACATACAGTTAATGCAACCTAAATAAACGAAGGGGGTTATGCTATGGACGAGATGGAGATAACAAGGCTGATGAAGGAATTGATGCGGCTACTTCAGAACGTCGCCGAAGAAGTCGAAAGCGGAGCTGAAATAGACGAAAGGGTTGAAGCGATAAAACGTGAGTTGGGCTCGTGGTTTATTGATGATTATTCACTTTATCAGGCTTCGTAGCCGTGACACAAGCAGGGGTAGTAAAGAATGGCAGAGGAAAAAGGAAGAAGAACGGGAAACGGAAGGAGAAGGATATGGGACTTCCAGCCTTCTACAATTTGCAGAATCTTAGGGTTGAGTTTTGACGAAAAGGAGTTGAAGAAGATATTTAAGGAATTGAAGCTCAGCTATGGCAACCAGTTTTCAGCAGCGTTTGAAATGCACCAGCATCTTGCTCAGATATGCAGGACGCAGGGTCAGCATGCCAAGCGAGTGGAAAAGATACTGGAGAAACAATTTGCACCGTATAAGAAAGAAGTTGAGCGGTTGGGGTCAGATGCGCGAAAAATATGCGAGTTTATCGAAGGAAGACCAGAAAACGTCTTAAAAAACGTTCCTATCTCCGCTCTTATCTGGTTTGCGGCACGTAATGGAAGTCAAGATAAAGAAATCGAGACGAGAATTTTCACTGCCGTTCATTTGAAGGAGCATCAGGCGTTGCGATTTTACGACGAGCTTTCTCGTAAGTTGCCGTGGGATAAAGTAGAGGATATAATGAAGGAGCTAAGAATAGCTTCAGAATCAAATGAAAAGCTGCAACGCAGGTGTGAGCGGTTGGAACAGAAAAAAGAAGAGTTGATTTCAGAGCGTGAAGCAATTAAAGCGGATAAAGTCAAGCTTGTTCATGAACTGGAGGAGCAAAAGCGATTGGATGAGCGATTGCGAGAAAGAATAAAGAAAATAGGTGGAGAAGCGGCTTATGAACAGATTGAAGGCATGAAAACGGAACTGACGGTTTTAAGGGAAGAAATAAAGAGGTTGAATAAAGAAAACGCAGAATTAGTCAAAATATCAGCATCCAGATTTGAATCCCACTTTTACACAAAGAATGAAATAGAGGACAGGTTTGTAGCTTCTGCTTGTGAATGTAACAGTAATGGTAACGAAAGAGGGCTTAAAGACGTGAGTGTGGCTTATGTTGGAGGAGTTGAGTCGCTTATGCCGTGCTACAAAGAACTGGCAGAGTCTTTTGGCTGCCTTTTCCGTTACCACTGCGGGCACTGCGAGCGCGGGAAAAGGGAGATAGAGAATCTCGTGGAAAAAAATGACGTGATATTTTGTCCCGTGGACATAAACAGCCACAACGCTTGCCGGATGGTTAAAGAGGCATGCAAGTTGCGGAACAAACCATGCTATTTCCTTCGCAGTTCGGGTTTGAGTGCGCTTAAGAAGACGTTGGAGAATTTCGCTGCGGGGGGTTAGGTCTAAATAAAAGAGCGGTGAAGGCAAAAGTGAAAGGGATGAGGAATAAGGTGGAGGGAGGGGTGAGAAAGTGATTAATGATGTTAGATGGCAGATGCACATTCCAAACAGGTAGTGCGCTTGACTTGCCGTTTGAGGATGGAGAATTTCAATTAAGCGGGAGAAAGGCGTAAAGTTATATGCCAGGAAACAAGAAATGAACAAGGAGATATATTTTTACTACAGTTTGATTGCAGTATTATACCCCTTAGTCAAAGTAATTTGCTATATCAACGGTCTTGTTTACCTGCACGGAGTGGTATATGGACTAATTGCAGGTGTTTCAACAATCAGCGTCGGAATTCTCGCGCTCAAAGAGTATGATGGAGCGAATAAGCCGGTGTGGCACTGGCTGGCTGCTCTGATACCGCTGATTGTCATTCCACTTACGCCCATTATTATGATTCTTCATTTAGGGCTCAGGACGTTTTTGATGGAGAAAATGACAATATTTATGATATTTGAAGGCATTGCAGTTGCACAATTCATCTTAGCTATTTTGATGTTCCGAGGTTTGATATTCAAACGTGGAACGGATAAGCAGAAGATGCCCGGTATCGGCTTTGCGATAATGAAGACTGTATTAACCCTGCGCAGCCTATTTAAAAAGCCTGAGAGAACCTTACGTGAGATGGGACTTCAGAAAGGACAAACTTTATTGGATTACGGCTGTGGAATAGGGAGTTTTTGTATCCCGGCGGCGAAAATGGTTGGCGATGACGGCGTTGTTTATGCTTTAGACATTCATCCGCTGGCTATAAGGACAATTGAGAGGAAGATAAAAAAACGAAAGATTGCAAATATCAAAACGATTCTCTCGGACAGAGAAACAGGATTGCCGGACGAGAGTGTAGATGTTGTTTTATTATACGACGTGCTTCAAATGGTAAGTGACAAGGATAAACTATTGGATGAACTGCATCGGGTATTAAAATCAGGTGGAATTCTCTTTGCTACCGCTGAACATCTCGACCTGAACGAATTTATGAATATTTTTGCAAAGGAGAAATTATTCACGCTGGCTGAGCAAAGAGGTGAAGTATTCAGGTTTAAGAGGGATTGAAATTATTTGTGTGCCTAAAAATTATATCAGAGATATTGTTTTGTTAGGATAGCTTAAATGGAGAAGTAAAATGGACGAGAATTACTACCAATACATAAGAGGATGGTTTGGGAAATGGGCATCGTTCTATAATTTTATTGCTTTGCCTTTAACCGGCGTAAGGAACAAAGTTACAGACATGATTGACTCAAGAGACAAACTAAAAATTCTGGATGTATGCACTGGAACCGGGGCACAGGCTTTTGCGTTTGCGAAAAGAGGTTATGAAGTCATGGGGATTGATTTGTCAGAAGAAATGTTGCGGGTGGCTAAGAAGAAGAAATATGAAGATGTGCGGTTTGTGATGGCAGACGCAACTAAAATGCCATTTGAAAACGATTATTTTGACTTTGCATGTATTTCTTTTGGATTGCATGATATGCCACACGAGGTAAGACACCATGTGTTGGACGAAATGAGAAGAGTTAGCGAGAAAATAATCGTTGTTGACTATCACATTCCGAAGAACAGGTTGCACAGATGGCTGCACGTGTCCTTTGCATCACTTTACGAGAGCAAGTATTACCAAGACTTTGCGAAACGGGACCTTGAGGAGTTATTGCGAGAGCACGGTTTTCGTGCGGTTAAAGAAGCTTATGGACTGGTAGATTTTGTTAGGATACTTTTGTGCGAGCGGAAATCGTTTGAGGGAAAATAAAAAAAAATAAATTATAGACACAGATTAACGCAGATTAACACAGATGATTAAATCAACACTGTTAAGCTAAAATAAATCCGCGTAAATCAGTGTCTCAAATAGAAGGAGGTTATACTGTATATACGAAAATAAAAATGAAAGACCTATTACTAATAATATCTCTGATATTTGTTGGACAAACGTTGGGTTGTTTAATTGGCTTGATAAAGAAACCAAAAGAGACCTTTTTATATGGCTCTTTAGCATTTGCTGCTTCTATGATGCTTGGAATATCATTTTTCCAATTGATACCGGAAAGCCTGAAAATTATTCCTTTTTACTTAGCAATTATCTCTTTTCTCTTTGGAGTGGTCTTATTTCGAGGGGTTGATAGAACCTTGCCCCACATAAATCCGGAATTGCTTAAAAAAGAAAAGCCATCCATTGAAAGAAGCGTTACCATGCTTGTTATCGGCATGGCTTTGCATAACCTCCCGGAAGGATTGGCAATTGGGGTTGGATTTGCTTTAACGCCCATACTGGGAATTACGATAGCATTGGGGATTGCAGCACAGGACGTGCCAGAGAATATTGCAACAATCGTTCCTTTATACGGCTTAACCAGAAAGAGAATGAAATCTTTTGTTATAGTAACAGTGACAATCGGGTTTGAATTACTTGGTTTTATTTTTGGCTATTTTATTTTAAAAGGAACGTCACTAAATTTATTAGGGATGTCACTTGCGCTTGCAGCAGGATTTATGGCTTACATTTCAATAGAAGAATTGATTCCAGCAGCGCAAATAAAACAGAATTTGAAAGTAAGCGTTAGCGGTCTTATTTTGGGATTGGTATGTGTTTTATTAATCAGCCTTTTGGGATAAGTGATGAAAAATTATGAAATACTCAATAACAAAAATTCTTAACTTCGGCGCGGGTATCTACGATAATTGGGCAAAACGTAATTTAAGAGGCAGGGATATGGACTTAAATTTACAGCCCATCTTTTCTAAGTTATCATTTTTGCTGCTGCGCTTCCTTTTAAGATACCGCTCGCACTGCTTTACCCTATCGTAGCCCAGCATCGTGC
>JADHYP010000052.1 GCA_016782355.1 Candidatus Syntropharchaeum sp.
GGAGTTGGGTAGCGTAGTTACCATTGAGGAGGTGAACCGCGCTTTTGAGGAAGCGTCGAAGGCATCTTTAAGGGGAATTCTCGCTGTTTCTCATGAGCCTCTCGTTTCCATAGATTATATCGGCTCGAACTATTCAGCCGTGGTTGATGCGGAATCTACAAATGTGATAGGTGGCAAAGGCAGTTTAGTGAAAGTGCTTGCGTGGTATGACAACGAATGGGGCTACTCCTGCCGAGTGGTGGATATGATAAAGAGGATAGAGGAACAGGGCGTGTAGAGATAGGAAATACGGGGCTAAAAGGAGGGTGGAGGGAAATGAATGAACAGTTGAGTGACTTCTTGACAATAGATGATTTCGACGTAGAAGGAAAAATAGTGCTCTTCCGGGCGGATATAAATTCGGTGGTTATAGATGGAAAGGTGCAAATGAAGGAGAGAATATTAGAGAATGCGAAAACGATACGGGAGCTTTCGGAGAAAAAAGCGAGAGTGGTTATCCTCGCACATCAGAGTCGTGTTGGTAGGGATGACTTTACCTCTCTGGAACAGCACGCACAACTGCTCAGGAATCTATTGGATTTGAAATTCATTGACGATATAATAGGACCTGCTGCGAGAGAAGCGATAAAGAATCTTAGCAATGGGGAAATTTTACTGCTCGATAACGTGAGACTGCTTGCGGAGGAGACCCTTAACAAAACGCCGGAGGAACATTCAAAATCTATTTTTGTACAGAGACTTGCTCCTCTCGCGGATATTTACATAAATGATGCCTTCTCCGTAGCTCACAGGTCGCATGCATCAGTGGTTGGCTTCCCGAAGGTATTGGATGCAGGAATAGGAAGATTAATGGAGCGGGAATTGAGAGCTCTGGAAAAAGCAGTTCACAGCATAGAAAGGCCGTGTGTTTATCTTCTTGGCGGTGTGAAACTCGAAGAGGTATTTGATATAATAGAGTTTGCATTGGATTCGGGAGAAGTGGATTACATACTTACAGCAGGAGGGATTGGAAATCTTTTCATGTACGCGAACGGTATGATTCCGATGAAAGTAGATAAGGACCTTTTAGAGAGCGTGAGTAGAGCGAAGCGTATCCATGAAAGAGCAGGTAATAAAATAAAGTATCCGTGGGATCTCGCAATCGAGCAGGAAGGAAAGAGAGAAGAAATACCAGTGGAGCAGGTAAAGCCAAACCAACCAATATATGATATAGGGCAGAAAACGATTGAGAAATATTCAGAAATAATAAAAAATGCGAAAACGGTGATAATGAAAGGTCCTGCAGGGTTTTACGAAAAAGAAGGCTTTGCAGAAGGCACACGAGAGATTTTTAAAGCCATTTCAAATTCAGATGCTTTCTCTCTACTCGGTGGTGGGCATACCTCAGCGGCGATAAGCGAAGTGGGAATGGATAAAAGAGAGATGGCTAATGCCCATGTTAGCCTTGCGGGGGGTGCGTTCCTGCGGTATCTCTTAGGGAATCAACTGCCCGGGATAGAGGTGTTAAAGAGGCACTAAGAGATACTAATTGCAAAGTGTGTAGTAGTTTCTTTGATAAAGGTTTCTTGTAAAATCCATTTTGCAACTTCTTGCTGATAAAGTTAAATTTGATAAACGGCGCTGTTTATATTGGGGATAACTGAATGAGGGGTCGTAGGGTAGTGGATATCCTGTCAGGTTCCGGACCTGATAACCTGGGTTCGAATCCCAGCGACTCCGTTAAAACTTTCTTTAGAAAAGAAAGTTTTATCAAAGAAACTTTCTCTTTAATGGAATTTTACTATGAAAGCAACGGTGCGAAGGTCAAAGATAAAAGGCGAAATAAATGCACCCCCTTCTAAAAGCTACACGCATAGAGCCATTGCAATCGCATCGCTGGGGGAAAAAAGCGACATTTTTTATCCTCTTATCTCCGAAGATACAAAAGCCACAATTAACGCCGCTAAATGCTTAGGAGCCGTTGTAGAATACAATGATAAAGCGGGGAAAATAACGATAGAAGGCACCGAAGGAAGCCCGGGAACACCCGAAGACGTGATAAACGCCGAAAACTCAGGCACTACCTTAAGATTCTTCACCGCTATTTCATCTTTATGCGAAGGTGTTACCGTTTTGACAGGCGACGCTTCTTTGAGAAAGCGACCGAATTTACCTCTGCTGAACTCACTGAATGACCTAGGTTCGGAAGCTTTTTCAACCAAAGGAGACGGAACCGCACCAATAGTGGTAAAAGGCAAGCTAAAAGGTGGGGAAACAACCATGAATTCCTCTATCAGCTCGCAATTCGTATCCGCACTGCTCATCGCATGCCCGCTTGCAGCGAAAAATTCTTATATCCTGGCAAACCATCTTACTTCTGTGCCTTACATGAGAATGACAACCGAGGTGTTAGAGAAAGCAGGGGTAGAAGTCCCTTTTTCTCGCTCGTCTAATGATTATTCTTTTCGAGTAGAAGGAGGGAAAAGATACGAGTTACGAAAGTTTACGGTGCCCGGAGATTTTTCTTCCGCTTCATATCTCTTAGCTGCCGCGGCGATTACGGATTCACGGCTAAAAATAAGGAATTTGTTCCCTTCTGCGCAGGGCGATTCCCGGATAGTGGAAATATTGAACGAAATGGGAGCGGAGATAAGATGGGATAAGGAGAAAGGGATTGTAGAAGTAAAAGGTGCTGAAGATGCGGGGCTAAGAGGCGTAAAGGTAAATATGCGAGAGAACCCGGATTTGGTGCCCACAATTGCGGTATTAGCTGCCGTTGCTGAAGGAACGACTGAAATAACGGGCGTAGCGCATTTAAGATATAAAGAGACCGATAGACTGAGGTTTATGGCAGAAGAGCTGAATAAGATGGGTGCGAGAATAGAGGAGAAGGAAGACGGATTGTTGATAGAAGGAGGGAAAAGAAAGGGTTTAAAAGCTGCGAAGGTCTATTCTCACGATGACCATAGATTGGCAATGGCTTTGTGTATCGCCGGTCTTTCCGCCAGCGTGGATACAGTTATAGAGGGTGTGGAATGTGCTAAAGTTTCTTATCCTTCTTTCTTTTCCGATATGCTCGATTTAGGAGCAGATATAAAGCCCTATTAAAAACGAAGTGTTTATTTACCGCCGAGATCACGGAGAGCGCGGAGATGAGATAAATGATTTTTCTGACTGACTCTCTGTGTTCTCTGCGGGCTTTGCGGTAAACAAGTACAAAACGAAAAGTTTATCAAGAGAAAGAATAAATTTTTAAACGAGCAAATATGTTAGAGACGGGGACTTTTAATGTAAAGGACGTGCTCGTGGAGATGAAGGACTTATCAGACTCAATGTTAGACCTCGCTTATTCTGCAATTCTGTATAGCAACCGCGAGATAGCGAAAGAGGTATTTAAATTAGAGGAAAAGATGCATTCGCTGTTATATAAATTGCGAATAGCGATAATGTTAGGTGCGAGGAACTTAGAAGATGCGATTGCATTCTCTGCAATATTGCAAATGGCATCTGCCGCGGAGAAGATATCCAATGCGGCGGGAGATATAGCAAAAATAGCGGAGTCGGTAGACATAACTCGTTATCTCGACCAGGAGGATTTTGAAGAAGCGGTAATAAACGTGAGGATAAAGCCGGCATCGGTGTTGAAGGATAAAACGCTGAAGAAATTGAAGTTAGAGACGGAAACGGGAATGAGTGTATTGGCAATAAAAAGGGGCGCTAAATGGATGTATTCACCGGATGAAAACGAGAGATTGAAGGAAGACGACTTGATTATCACTTCCGGTCCAACCGAGGGAATTCCAGTTTTCTGCAAAATGGTAACTGGCGGGGAATATAAGGAGAAGAAGGAGGTTGCGAGAGAAGAGGGTGTAAAAAGAAAAAGGATAACGGAAGAAATAGCAGACCTCATCGCAGATATGAAAAATATGTCAGAGCTGATGGTTGGTCTTTCTTATTCCGCGGTCATGTTTGACAGCAAAGAAATAGCGGAGGAAGTGAAAGATTTGGAAGAGTCAATGGACCGGATGAAGGATGAGCTGGAGATTTCGGTGATAGAGGCAGCAAGAGGGATAACGAACAAAAGTAATTTTGACGAACTCCGGGGCTTGCTGCACGTTGCTATTTCTTCCGAAATAATATCGGATGCGGCGTATGAGATTGCAGACGTGGTGCTTCGTGATATTCAGTTGCATCCCGTTTTTTTGGCTTCTATAAAGGAATCGGATGAGGTAATATTGAAACTGGCTGCGAGAAACAAGGATATATTCGGGAAGACGTTGAAGGAGTTGAAAATAGAGACTCGAACTGGAATGTTTATACTGGCAATTCGCAGGGTGTATGGCAAATGGGTATATAATCCCGCGGGTAATGCGGAGATAAAGGAAGACGATTTGTTGATTATGCGGGGTCCAAAAGAAGGCGAGGAGAAGATAAAGGAGATTATATCTGCTCAAAAATCTGTGGAGTTTTGAATAGACAGTGCAAAATGAAAAGTGCAAAGTGCTTTTTATACAATTTTTATCAAGTTCATCTTCTCTAAAAAGTTAATAGCCGATTCTGCTTCTGCTTCTTCGATATTCCAGTCGATAGATTGTGCTTCTTCTAATATCTCCTCAGCCGTCATTTCTTTACCTTCGATGCCCAGAATCTGATGCATCTTTGCAGCAATAGATAGATTCTTGTAATCGTTGGCAGCACCAAATACTTTCATCTCTTCAAGAGCACTTTTTATTCTATCCGCACTTTCTTTTTCTTTATCTGCTATCCGCGATGCAATTTCTTCTCCTATCTCTGTCAATCGGTATGTGTAGCGTCTTGGCTCAAAAGTGACCTTAAAATTAAAAGGCAAAAAGCTCTCGACTTTTTCTTCTATAATACCCACTGCCTTGAGACTACTTATTACCTCCGTAACTTCAGTGCTATGAGGTCCGTAATAATTGGGTATAAAATCAAGTCCTAAATCTAATTTTTCACTGAGAAAATACAATGTTTTTTGAAGCAAAGTTCTGCCTGCTATCATCTTTCTATCACTGTAATAGAATGTCAAAATAACTAATGTGTCTGTTCTCATTTTTTACTGCTTAATTTCAGTTTGTTTTTTATATATATAAACAAGTTATATGTATTCATCGAACCAGTCGGGCGTATTTTTACAGATATATTTGGATACGAAATGAATGACTCCCGACAGGTTGTTCCACGAGGGAGGAATGCTATTCTCGTCCTCTTCATCAATTTTGGAATATTTAATTCATGTCAAGTGTGAATATAAAGGACTCAGGGGGGAGTTTGTTGAAATTGGTTCCGAGTGTTAGAAAATTACCGACACGACTCTTCTATTATTTTAAGTAAAGCATTCTTATTCTTGCCGATAATTTTCGTTCTATCTTCTATCCCATCCAAAGGTAGATAGATATATAATGTATCCTTTTCGCCAACAGCGGGATTACTGAAAATAGCTGAGCTCTCGGGAAAAGCCTTCCTTATCCTGTCCTTCCTTAGCCCGTCCAGCATCTCAACCATTATTATTTCAGTATCAATCTTGACCCGAGGCGACTTAAACGTAGGATTATCTGTAGTTTGCTTGTCAACTATAACAAGCTTACTATCAATTTCACCCTTAGAAGTAGAAAAGAGCGTGGCTGCTGCATCTTCTATAGCTCTCCTTTCCTCTGACATATTCATTATATTTTTAAGCAAAATACTATCTGGAAAATTGTCTGGGTCAATTTCTACAGCCAGTACTTCTTTAAGTAGCTTGCGTTTTTTTATCCTATCAAAATATTCAAAAGATGTCCCGTTACCATTCGATAAAATCGCATCTATAAGTTTTGCATCATCATATTTAACGTACTTCTCCAAGAAATCATCTAAATCATCTGTATCTTGAAATGTATAAAGGCTTCTAATATCCTCTATTTCTTCTATGGCATACTCAATTCCACGTATTAACATAGCGTCAGTTATTCGCCTTATTCTATGTTGATATACTTGGGTGTTCATGTGATATTTGGCAAGTAACAACTGCTCTACTGCATAAATACCTTCCTCGCTTATACCTAACTGTGTTTCTTCAGTACTAATCTCTATTGGAGTTAGGCTTTCTACTATTTTAGCTAAGTCAAATACACCATACTTCACGCCAGCGAAATGGCTATCTCTCAAAAGATAATCAAGCTTATCTGCATCTAAAGGCCCTGATATTATATCCTTTTCTATACTTCTTCTTTTCTGCTTTTTAAGGAGGGAAACTATTTCTTCTATCTCTTCGTGACATGATATCTTGCTAATTTCTTTATCCTTTTGGATTAGTAAAATGCTCATCAATTCGTGGGCATTTTCGGCTTTATAGTCCTTCAACATTTTTTTGTCGATGCGTTTGTCCATTATCTGCTCTGAAACGTGTGAAAAGGGACCATGCCCAATATCATGTAGAAGTCCAGCTAAACGTAAGATCTTAAACTTCTCCTCATCTAATTTTAATTTCTTCGCCATCCTACCAGCTAAATGCATAGTGCCTATGCAGTGTTCAAACCTTGTGTGATGTGCTCCAGGATAAACTAAATTTGCCAGTGCCAACTGTTTAATCCCCCGTAATCTCTGGAAAGTAGAGCTATTTATAAGTTTCTCCTCCTTTTTATTGTATTCAATCAAACCGTATATTGGATCTCTAACTTCCATACTCTCACTTCCTGCTCCGGAATTCCTTCCCTTTTGTTCTTTTTCTGTATTTGTACAGTTCTTATTGAAATTGATATAACAAATAATAGATAAAAAGATTCCGATAAATCGAGTTTTTTTAGCAAAGGTTTGTAATTTTAAGGTGAAAATCTAATGGTAGAATTTCCAATTACCCTTGTGGATAGTATGGTAAGAAAAACAGGAGCAAGTCGAATAAGTGAAGTGGCAGGTATGGAGCAAGTAACGCTGTTAGAGGAATACGACTCTAAGATTTCGATGGACGCCATTAGCCAACGATTTAGCTTGACTATTAGGAGGCATAATAGATGATAGAAGATCAAAAGCGCGAATTAATTAATCGGGCTCACGCGGCCAGACGAAACGCATATGCTCCGTACTCACATTTCCATGTTGGAGCAGCAGTGTTAATGGAAGACGGTGAGATAAATTCTCCGATGCTGAGACATTGATCATTATGGTCGGAAGCACCGGAGTATATGAGACCAAAACTATTGATGAGCTATTACCCTTTAATTTTGGTAATTAGAAACAGGTTGACTTTCAAATAAACATAGGACACTCAGGCATACCACATTTACCTAATTATGTTTGATTATATATAACACTTTTTATTACAAATTCCGTTGATTTGACTACTTCCAAAGACCCATCATCCAGTTCAATACTAATTTTAAGATTCTTTGACCTGACATCCAGGACACAAAATACGAACAAGTTGATTAAATCTTTTGGCAGCGTAATCTCGTGTTTCAGGATGTCAATGAATCCATACTCTTTATCACTGCCCTTATCGTTCTTTCGCCTTACAATCCGTAAAAAATAGATTTTGTCAGACTTGAAATGTTTAACCGCCTTATTTTCCAGATTCACGTTCTTAAAATCGTCCATATACTTGATGTCGCCCTCTTCGATCTCGGGATTGTTCGAGATCAATTGCGAATATTTTTCATAAGCGACGTTAAAATCCTTGATCTTGACGTCAATCTCCTGTTCATCGCTGAATTGCAGTTTATTCCAGAATTTCTTTGAAAAGACGCTGTTAAATCCCTCCACTTGCCCGTTATTCCACGGGCTTCTCGGAGCTGTGTACAAAGGATGAACGCCCAAATTAAGCAGGAAGAACGCAAGTTTGCCAATGTATTTCTCATGGGGCAAATTAGCTCCGAATGCGGAATCGTTATCTATTTTCAATATTTCCGGGATGGGGTGCGTCTTCCATATTTCTTTCAATGTCTTTATCGTCTCTTCAGTAGTCTGGCCTTCAATTCTCTTTGCTATGCCCTGCTTTTCCGGACGTATGTATTTGCAGGAGAGGAAATTAATTCTGTCATCCGAGCCTTTGAGATACTTCGGACCCAGGAAATCAATGCTCATCATGCTTTTGCCTAATTTGGTCAGGGTATATTCTGGATAACTCATGTATTTACTCCGTCCTTTTTTCTTCTTTCCTGGACTTTTCACCATTCCCGCCTCCTTCAATACTCGATCTACATAAGATTTTGAGACTTCTTTGCCGGTCTGTTTTTCATAATTTTGCTTGACCACTTCTGAACCGATAAAATAACTGTCTTCTTTCTCTAAATCGCTCCTTATTTTTATAACTTGCTCTTTTGTTTCAGGCGTGTATTTTCTCGATTTTCCCTTTTCCCGGCCTCTGTTGTCATTTGATATTTCGTTTTCATCCATCTGTATCCATTTGCCTACACTGTCTTTGCTCGCCAGTAGATGACGTGCTATTTTACGGTTACTCCATCCTTTCTCGTGCAGTTCTTTTGCTTTCTTACGTTTAAATATTAATAACTTTTTCTTCATTTCGGGCACTTCTTTTACACATAAAAGTGTCCTACTTCTATACGAAACTCAACCCTCATTCTTAGACTATGGAAAAGGAGATTTTCCATCCGCCGAAAAAGCGAGTGAAGAGGTTTTGTCTCTGTCCATATACCCTGAATTGAGAAAAGAGGAAAGAGAATACGTGGTTGAGAAGATGTGGGAGTTTTTTGGTTTAAGCACGAAAAATTTAAAAGGCATACACCGATAAGCTTAAGCATTCGAAAAATCAATTTTATTCGGAGGGAATAAAATGAGCGGATATGTAGTAAAGGTAGGAAAGAAGGGAGAATTATACACCCCAAAGAAGCTGAGATTACAGATAGCTCTGGACCCCGGAAGTGAATTCATTGCGGTAGTGAAAGGT
>JADHYP010000053.1 GCA_016782355.1 Candidatus Syntropharchaeum sp.
AAAACGATGCTGTTGATTCTTGCCCTTCTTTCTGCCGTGGGTATGATTCTTTCCATCCTGATTTCCAGAACAATAACGAAACCGATTGTGAAATTACATCATGGCACAGAAGAGATAGAGAAAGGGAACCTGGATTATAAAGTCGGTACCGATGCAAGAGATGAGATTGGGCAACTGTCAAGGTCATTCGATAGCATGACGGCAAATCTGAAAAAATCCAGGGACGAGCTGGAAGAGTACAGTAAAGGACTTGAGAAAATGGTGGAAGAGAGAACTGAAGAACTGAAAGATAAAGTGAAAGAGATTGAACGGCAAAGGGCTGCGACGCTCAACATGCTGGAGGACGTAAACGAAACGAAAAAGGAGTTGGAACGAGCGAACCGGGACATGGAAGATTTTACATCCACAGTATCACACGACTTGAAAGCGCCTCTACGCTCTATTCAAGGCTTTAACATGCTCCTCATAGAAGATTATGCCGATACGCTCGACGAAGCAGGACGAAGATATTTAAATCTGGTGAATGAAGGTGTAGAAAGAATGAACACGCTAATCGAAGACCTCCTAAAGTTGAGTCGCGTGGGGCGAAAATTCATCGAGGTAGAAACGGTTGACCTGAATGAGCTGTTAGAGGAGGTAAAAGCGGATCTAAGTGCGCGAATCGAAGAGCGAGGTGGAGAGGTGGTGGTAGGGAAGTTGCCCACCGTTTCCACGCAGCGAGTCTGGATGAAGGAACTGTTCACAAATCTTATTGACAACGGATTGAAGTTCAATAAGTCGGATAAGCCGGGGGTAGAGATTAGCTGTGACGCGAGTGAGAAAAGTTACTCGTTCAAGGTGAAAGATAACGGTATCGGGATTGAAGAGGAAAGTCTAAGCCGTATCTTTAGTGTCATGGAGCGATTAAACCCGCAAGAATACGAGGGAACTGGCTTTGGACTGAATATATGCAAGAAGGTCGTGGACAAATTTGACGGTAAGATTTGGGTGGAAAGCAAACCGGGAGAAGGCAGCACGTTCTTCTTTACCATACCGAGGAATTGATTGCCGATATATATTTTTGTACTTGTTTACCGCAGAGAACGCAGAGAACGCAGAGGATGTATTTAGAGGTTTGGAGGTTTAGTCTAAATCGCTAACGAGCCAAGCCGCTGAACCGCTAATAAACTAAACCACTAATTCCGCGTTCTCGGCGGTAAATTTTAAATATGACAAAGTCAAGGTAATTGCTCAATACATTCAAAAAAGAATTGTTAATATTGGTAAAAAAAGTTAAATTGACTGTAAGGTTTTTATAGCATTTTCAACAAATACAATTAGAGATAATAGAATGAAGAAAGAAGGGTAAGATAAAAATGGAATGCACTATTTTGCTTGTGGATGATGAAGAGTCAATTCACGAATTACTGCCCCTCTTTCTGGTGAGGAAAAAGAAGCACAGGTTCACTGTGCACTCAGCCATAAATGGCGAGGCAGGCGTGGAAATGTACGACAAACTGAGAAGTGACGGGCAGAGACCGGATTTCGTGCTGATGGACCTCAAAATGCCTGTGATGGACGGAGTTGAGGCAACCAAAAAGATACTTGAAAGCGACCCGGAAGCGAACATATACCTGTTCACCGCCTACACCGGGACAGAGGAAGAAAGTGGCGCACTCAAAGCGGGTGCAAAAGGGACAATAGGCAAAGCCGCTGACTGGTACGGGACAGTGGAAAATATAATAAATTTGACCGATAAACTTTAAATATTTACAGTGTAAACATCATCAATTAAAAAACATGTTTCTCGAATTTAAAAAAGAAGTTGAGCACGTGCTGAAAGAAGCATTGAAAAAAGCTTCGTATGACTATGAGGAATTAGATTTAGATTTAGATTTAGAGGAGAGTGAACATGCGGATATTGCATCCAGAATTGCTTTCTCTTTAGCTCGCACATACAAAAAGCCACCTGAAATCATAGCCGCAGATATTGCAAATCATCTTAATCTTGAGATACCTGCCGAAAACACGTTAATATCTGATGCAGCCGCAGCCGGTCCTTATATTAACTTCTACGTGAACGAGTTCTTCTTGCATAAGACGTTGCAGAAGATAAAAGACGGAGAGCCAGCCGAGGAGAAGAAGAAAGGTAAGATTATAATTGAGCATACATCTGCGAATCCTGACGGTCCACTCCACATAGGGCATCTCAGAAACGCCATTATTGGTGACGTGCTGGTGCGCGTGTTAAAGCGTGCCGGGTTCGACGTGGAAACGCATTATTACGTGAATGACATGGGGCGGCAAATAGCAGTTGCGGTGTGGGGCGCAGAAAGAATAGCCTTCGCTACGAATAAAAAAGCCGACCACGCCGTTGCTGACGTTTACATCGCGGCAAACAGGCTGGTAGAGGAGAACGGTGAATTTTTGAAGGACGTGGAGAAGTTAATGCGGAAATACGAGTCAGAAGATGAGGCAGCGGTGAAGAAATATGAAGCAGTGGTGAAGAAATGTCTTTCGGGAACCCAGGCATCTTTGGAAAGGTTGAATATCCGGCATGATTCTTTCGTTTGGGAAAGTGGATTTGTGAGAGGAGGAGCGGTGGAAGAGGTGATGGAAGAGTTAAAGCAAAAGGGGAATGTTAAATTCGATGGCTCTGCTCTTTTACTGAAACTGGAGGGAATAGAAAAGGAGCTGGTGATACAAAGGACTGACGGGACTTCGCTTTACACTACGAGAGACCTCGCATATCACAGGTGGAAAAGCGATAGATGCGACAGGGTGATAGACGTGTTCGGTAAAGACCACGAGCTGGTGTCGCAGCAATTGACAAAAGCGCTGGAAATATTGGGCGTAAAAGTGCCGGAATTCGTTATTTTCGAGTTCGTTTCTTTGCCAACCGGTTCTTTATCCACGCGTGCCGGTAGATATATCGCGGCAGACGAGCTAATGGAAAAAATCGAGGAAAGGGCGTATGAAGAAGTAGCTAAGCGAAGGGAAGATTTGGACGAAGGAAAGAAGCACGAAATCGCAAGGAAGGTAGGAATAGGTGCATTAAGGTATGATATGGTGAAAGTATCGTCGGATAAGCATATAACGTTTGTTTTTGACGATGCGCTGGACATAGAGAAGAAAGGCGCCCCGTTCATTCAATATTCGCATGCACGCGCTTGCAGCATATTAAGGGCGGCGGAGGAAAGAGGTTTCTCTATAGCGGACGATTACGATGCTTCCCTGCGGAAGGAAAGTAGCGAAAAGGAGCTAATAAAAATGTTAGCCGGGTTTGAGAACATTGTGGAGGAAGCAGCTTCAGAGTTAAAGCCTCATCTGGTCGCTAAATATGCGAGAGAACTTGCGGAAAGTTTTAATTTGTTTTATAAAGATTGTCCGGTGTTGAATGCTGACGAGGGGATAAGAAAAGCGAGGCTGGTTCTTGTGGACTGTGCAAAAACGGTTTTAAGTGACGTGTTAGATGTGTTGGGCATAGAATCGCCGGAAGAGATGTAAAAACACTTTTTCTTTTTAGAAAAAAGAAAACCTGTGCTAAAAGAAAAACCTTGTTTCTTTTCCAAAGAAAGGTTGTTGGTAAAGCTTTTCTTTAAGCCCTGAAAGGGCTTATGTGTAATCTTGTGGTTAGCTAAACAAATTTATCCATCTACGTCTGCGTTTCTTGGACAAAAAAGAACTCGCTGCATAACGGGTCTTCAGCCATATAATCGCCACTATGAAGGTATGCACGCACACGGCATCCACCGCAAAAAACTTTATATTTGCACACTGCACACTTTCCTTTCACCTCACGATTCTTTAGCTCAACGAAGACTTTCGAGTTCAATATCTCACGGAGACTCATCGTAGTGACGTTCCCGGCTTTTACGTCTAACAGCGGGCATGGCACGACGTCGCCGTTTGGTTTGATAGAAAGCATGCCGATAGCTGCTCGACAGCCGGGAGTCTCGTTGTAAAAGAAATCGGGAACGAAAAGACCTTCTTCTTCCTTTCGCTTCAATACCACCCAGTACTGCGATGCCTGCGTCGTGCATATTTCGAGTCCTCTTCGCTTGTTCTGTTCTTCATATAACAGCATCAGGTTTTCCGCATACTGGACACCGTCGAGTTGGCTATCAGGCATCTCTTCTTTTCCCCTGCCCATTGGAACATAATGGAAAAACCTGCACTGTCTCGCACCCAAATTCCCGGATATGTCAATAATCTTTGCGGTCTCTCCTTCGTTTTGCTTCATGATACAGGGGTCAATCACCAAACTCAATCCCGCTTCTTTACATGCTCTTGCACCCTTTACCGTCTTTTCAAAGACTCCTTCACCCCTTATTGCGTCGTGCGTCTTCCGCGTGCCATCAATGGCTATTATGACTTCTTCGAGTCCTGATTGCTTTAAACGAGCAACAACTTCTTCGTTGAGCAACGTTCCGTTTGATGCGAGCACCATTCGTAAACCCCTCTCGCTTCCATAAGAAATGAGGTCAAAAATGTCCTTTCTCATTAATGGCTCTCCGCCGCCAAGGGTGACGTTCGCTTTATCATCAAATACGTTCGCTATTTCGTCAAGGAGTGCGAAGGATTGTTCTGTGCTGAGTTCGTCTTCTAACTGCGTGCCTGCGTCATAGTAGCAGTGTTTGCATCTCAGATTGCATTTTCGCGTGACGTTCCAGTTGACGTTGTATTTGGGCATTTAGACCTCGATTCCTCTAACTTTAATTCTCCTTATTATCAAGTGACTTATCATTGTGGCACCCAGGATTAGGTACACGGGCGTGTAGAAGTTACACTCTAAATCCAGGAAGTAGAGGAGCGGGAACAGGACTCCACTAATGCTGATAGGAATCCCTATAAAAAGGCTCTTGTCCTTCATTATGTCAAATCTTGCGAGCCTGAGGATTCCAGCCAAGAGGAAGAAGGCGAGAGAGAAAATCGTTAGGGGGCTCAACGGCAGTATCATGACCCCGAATATGACCGGGGCTATGCCGAAGGAAACTAAATCAGACATCGAGTCGAGATGCATGCCGAATTCACCCTCCCGCTTAATCCGCCTCGCCACGTAGCCGTCAAAGAGGTCGAAGATAAAAGCTAAGGGCAGTAGTATCATGGCAATTATGAAGCTCCGGTAGAGTATGAAGACCATTGCTAAAAAACCGCAGAATGCATTTGCCAGCGTGAGGATGTCGGGCAGTTTTATTAGGTCCCTGAAGTGGTAGCCGAGATCTTTCTCCTTTTTCATCATTACACACATCTTATCATTAACTTGACTTTGTCATATTTAAAATTTACCGCCGAGAACGCGGAATTAGATGTTTAGTTTATTAGCGGTTCAACTCGTTAGCTAAACCCCTAATTTTAAGCGGTTCCGCGGCTTAGCTCGTTAGCGATTTAGACTAATCCGCTAAACCCCTAAACCTCTAAACCTCTAAACCCCTAAACCCCTAAACCTCTAAATATATCCTCTGCGTTCTCCGTGAACTCTGCGGTTAATACTTCCCGTATCTAAAGTTCAGGTAGATTAGCGAAACGTATCCGAAGCCAAGGGAGAATATGTAGAATATGAACCTATCCAACAGGGCAACTGATGCGGCTATCGTAGAAGAGATTCCAAAGGAGACGTACAGTGAGATCATCAGCAACTCCGTGACCCCGGCTCCACCGGGCATGAAGAGGAAGTAACTCAGGAATATAGAGAGAGAAATTACGATCACTATAGCAAAGAAAGAGACGTGATGACCGAGGGCGAGGAAAAGCACATAGGTGTTCGCAAAGGTTAGTATCCAGCAGACAAAAGCCAGGATAACGTTCACGCTAACCTTCTTCTTGTCGCGGGACAGCTTCGAGAACGTTTTGGCGAACTCCCTTAGCTTCTGCCTGACGTAATCGTCGAAAGCTTGCAAGGTCTTGAACTTCTTCCTGAGAAATGAAAACGGACCAAAGTAGTAGATCTTTGAGATGATGGCTTTTCCCTTGAAGCTCTTACCTTCGTACTTCTCCTTCAGGATGTAGCCCATGATGGGTACGCCTATGATGAGAACCAACACGAACTCCAGCAGCAGCTTCACTATCAGGGACACGTTCTGGATGAATATAAGGACGAAGAACGTTGAGCATATCCCCAAAAAGCACAGGGCGCCGACACCTGTAATCCTCTCAACCAAAACCGTAGAGAGGCAGGTAGTCTTGTCCACCTTTATCTTCTTCGACAGGAAATACGCTTTTAGTGGACCTCCGCCGACCTGCGGTCCGGGTGTGGCGGTATCCATAAAGCTTCCGGCAAGTAACATGGCTAATAGTGAAAAGAAGGGCGCTTTTTTTATGCCGTTCACGAATATCTGCCACTTTACGTTCCGCACTAAGATGGAAGAGGCTTGAAGTGCCACAGCTAATATAAGGTAGCTCAAATTAGCTCTCACTATTGCGCTGTAAAGGTTTGAGAACCCGATGTTGTGCATTATCAGGATCAGGAGTAGTAAAGTTACGGGCAGTAGCAGAAATTTGAGATTTTTCTTTGTTTTCATTTTTTCAGTACTTTTTTACCGCTGAGCCCGCAGAGAACGCGGAGAGTCTGGAAAATCATTTTTTCTCGTCATCTCAGCGCTCTCCGCGATCTCGGCGGTAAACAAATATGTTTTTCATACTATTGGCAGAAAGGACAGGTATCCTAAAGAAATCATGTAAGTGAGGATTTGCGCGTTAAACCCGGAGAATAAAGGAATTAAAAGGTTATCGTCTATCTTGTTGACCACGGTCTCGACTATTGTCGCCGTCCCCGCCATCACCAGTATTACCGGCCATGAGTATGAGTTCAGGAAGACGAATCCTATGAGCAGGTCCACGACAAACTCCGCCGTGCAACCCTCAACAGCCCTGTCCTTCAGCTTTGGTATCCAGGTCTTGCCGAACCTCTTGCCGAATAATGCTGCGGAGGCGTCTCCTATCGTTGTCATCAGTATGGCAGCCATGGCTATCTCCTTGTAAAAGACGCTAATGGCTATTATAGCACCTATGAGGAAGAAAACGTTGCCGCTCAACCTGTCCTCCTCCTTCTCGCGGTAAAGTTTGTGAAAGAAGGGCAATTTTAGCCTTAGGTCGAGCCTGATGAACTCCACCTCCAGGAACAGTATCAGGAACAAGGTCAGTAGTAGCAATATCGCCTCTTTTGGCAGAAAGTAGTAAAGTATAACTATCAGCACGGAGGTGGCGTGTACCGCCTTTCTCTGGAGTTCCCTTTTCAGACTGAATTCTTGTGCTTTCATTGTTCTGGTTCCTTCTCACCTACCTAAATGCTACTTAAGCTTTCACCGCTAAATAAAAAGTAACGCCTGGAATGGCAGTTTAAATATTTGCATCCCAGATTGCATTCCCTCGTGATGTTCCAGTTGATGCTGTATTTGTGAATTTTACATTTCAAGACAATAAATGACGAAGTAAAACATTCATAACAACTTCCTCTCTTTTAAATGTTGAACTATCTTCTCCACAAAATCCTTGCCTTTCTCAAGTATTTCCTTGGCTTCATCTTCAGATATTACGAAGGTGTATTCATAATCCCCTAACTGCCTTTTCTCAAAAGCCCTATTTAGTTCTTTACCCATCTCCTTTGAGAAAATGCCCGTCTTAACAAAGTGCTCTCCAAAAGCAGAAATCACGCCACCATGAGATGAAAATGATAAACCCTTTGTAAGCAACATAGCCTCAGCAGAATAAAACATGGCATAGTATGCCCTGGAGACTGAAGACTCACAATCTCCCTCTTCAAGAAGTATCCTGGCACTTTTAAGATATTTCATCGCCCTTTTGATGAGAGATTCCACTTCTTTCATGCAGGCACACCTTCCCTTCGCACATTTATAAGCAACGGGCTATTCACGGTAGAGTAATCTTTTTCTGACACCGGATAAACGGAGATCAGCACCTTGTGTTTTAAATTTATCTCGGTGATTATCTCTATCATCTTGTCTATTTCCTTTCCCGGAATGATTTCTTCTCCGAGAACTATAAGCAGATCTATGTCTGATTTTTCCATGGCATCGCCTCTCGCCCACGAGCCGTAGAGGATTATATTCTTCAATCTATCGCCATACAGTTTTTCGAGTTCTGCCCTAAACTCTCTGAGAACTTCTTTTATCTTCATGGCACCTATTCCTCTTATGATTTAATTGTTGCGTAGAAGATATATAACCTATCTGTTCTGCTCGCGGGTGCTTAATGTTTTGCGGATAAAAGAAGTTCGCCGATAGGCGGCGAATTTCGGGGAAATTTTGATTCCGCTGTTGTGCAAGTGCGATAGCACCGAGTGAGCAAAGCTAACGGAGAGTTCACGGAACCGCCATTAAAATTAAAAATTATTCAAATATCCTTTCTTCAAACATCTCAAATATCTCTTGTAATCCTGCAGTTCCAGAAAAAATAAGATAAATAATTGCTCCTATGATTAATAAAAATATTATAATTATAGGGGCTATTGAAATCACAAATGATTTAAATAAAGATAACTTATATTGCTTGGAAATGCCAATCGTCTCTAAGATTATTGATAAAAAAAATACAAAGGATGGGCTTATTGGAATCGCGGAAATAAGTGAAGTTACTGAAGTATAAGCGACAATTCTTTTAGCTGCTAATGGATCACTTTTTTTGAAAAGGATTTTTACAAAGAAATTTAATATTGCAGAACCAATCCATAAACCAATAATAGCACCTATTCTTGCTAATAAGATTGTTAATACAAGACCAATTATCAAAAATATAAGTAATTCTTTTGCCAATATTAATCCAATTAAGAAATCTATTATCGCAGATAGTCTAATAATAAAAGTCATAAAATCTAGTGTTTCTTCAGTTTCTTTATTTTTTTCAAAAAATTCAGAGGGACT
>JADHYP010000054.1 GCA_016782355.1 Candidatus Syntropharchaeum sp.
TATTTGCAGGTTCACCAAACTTTTACCATTCATTTTTCTACATCACCTCTTTTTTTCTTCTTTCTTCATCGCTTCTTCTTAGCCCCTTTTTATCTTGAGGTTCGCCTTTTTTTCAATGTACCTATTTATATATATGCAGGTATCCTTATTTAAGCTTTTCGGTTTTTCGTAGAATCGAAAAACATAAAAATAAGTAATGCTAAATATTAATATGTCTAACTATCCATTGCTAAGTCTTACTAAAAACAAATAGTTTAAATATAGACATGTTAAAGGTTTACACATGAACGAACTCGAAAAGATATTTGGAAGAAACGCGCAGCTTGTCGTCCTGGGCTATTTAATAAGAAATCGTAGCACGACAACGTATCTGTCAGGCATTGCAGAAGAGACCGGGCTTTCTCACTCCAGCGTCGCACGCGTAATCGAGCCGCTTTTAGAGATGAATATCGTGAAGGAAGGCAAAGTAGGCAAACAAATAAGAACGTTTACGTTGAACGAGGATAGCGAAATAACGAGGCTATTGATACGGTTTTATGAAGATTTAAGCAAAGTGCTCACGGAGTGACCGCAATAAACTCGCAGTACCGGTCGCCTTTTGCCATGCACTTCCTCTCCTCTACGTCCACCGCCGTATTGATTAGCTCGGTAATCAAACTGGCATTGTAGCCGCACAAGAAGTGGCAAACAGGCTTCTTTGCTTCTCCTATTCCATAGCCCCGTGCAATAAATGAGTTCTCAATGCTAACGGTAAGGTGTTCAATATCTATGCTGAACTTACCCCAACCAAGCTCTGCATAGAACTCTTCAGTCGCCTGGATAAATTCCGTCTCACTCTCTTTTAACCCCCACTCTTCGTGGAAACGAGAAATCCATGCTTTACCGGCGGTTTTGCCTGCTTCGTAAAGTAGCACCGCAGCGCCTTCTGTACCTAAAATTTTCTCCGCGTCCTTTTGAATTCTTGCGAAGGTCTTAAGGCTTATTATTGCTGCGGGGACGGTTATAACCGAGAACTCACCACTGTCTCGTTTCCACTCCGCAGTTTCTTTTACCTTTCTCGGCAACATCATAATCATAATACTATACCCACTATAAATATACATACCATATCGTATTTAGCAACACTGTAAACGATTAAATCAATAAATCTGTTTTGGTCTAAATATTCCCTGAATCACCGCACGAACTTAATCACGCCGCTTCCCGGTGAAAACAGTATTCCATCTCGCTTCATCAGTTCTATCATGTCTTCAGCCTTTTCTCGTTCCATCCCTTCCTCCTCCGCGAGGTCAAGCACCTCCTCTATCGGCACCTCATCGCCGTATTCCTTCTCCAACTCCTTTATTACCTCGCTGATAGACTTTGCACGGTCCCTCCGTGTTTTTGTCGTGCCCACGGCTATCCAATCAGTATCCAACTTGCCGGTTTCCGGGTCAACAGAAACAAGTTTCAAACAGTATGTAACCACGTTAATTACACATTCGGCATCTTCAACCGTTATTTTATCACTTAGCCGTGCTCTCGCCCTCGCCTCGCCCAGCCGGATTAACGCTTCCAACTGCCGTGCCGTTACGGGAACCGGCGCATCTTCGTCTTCATAGCTCTGCCTGCGAAGCCCGATGTAAAAGTCCAGAAACTTTTTATGCGCTTCTTCGGTCATCACAGGAAATATATTCCTCTTACTCCATGCTACGTATTTCCTTAATAATTCTCTGGATACTGCCGGCTTCATTGCCTGTATCGCCTCCCCGAAATGCTCTTTTTCCGCTTCTTCCACTTTACCTATGTTTTTAGACCTTGCAAGCAGCTCTCCAGCGTAATGCATCTCTAATATATGTTCCGCAGTCTTCGTGTCCATCTCTTCATTTGGTCTGTCTATCATGGTAAAAATAAGGTCGAATCTCGAGATCAGCGTGGGAGGCATGTTTATCTGCTCCGCAATCGTCGTGTATTTATCAAAGCGTCCGAATTTGGGATTCGCAGCCGCTAACAATGAGCATCTCGCGTTTAACCTTGCCATTATCCCCGCTTTCGCGATAGAGACGGTTTGCTGTTCCATCGCCTCGTGTAGCGCATCCCGGTCCTCCTTTTTCATCTTGTCTATCTCATCCACCGCCGCTATTCCCTTGTCTGCAAGCACTAAAGCACCAGCCTCTAAAGTCCATCTCCCCTCTCCAAACTCATCTCTAACCGCGGCTGCGGTAAGTCCTGCGGCACTGCTGCTCTTACCCCCCGTGTATAAACCGCGAGGCGCTAACTTCACTAAGTAGGTGAGCAGTTGACTGTTATGGACGTATATGTCATTCGCCACAAAATTGTGATAAACTGGCACCTGGATGTCATACACGAATTCATCCTCAGATACGAACTCCTCGATTTTTTCTACCCTGTCCCAGAAGATATCAGAATTTACCGTGGTTTTGAGTGCACTTACGAGTTCGATAACGTCTTCCATTTCGCTGACGTATTTCAACAATGCTCTGATCACTTTGTTCTTCGTCAACTCAACAAAATTATGCTCAGGTTTAATCTTAGCGTGTCCTATTTTTCTGAGTTCATATTGAGACAATAGGGTTTGACTGAACCCTGATGAAGAACTGATTTCATGCTGCGAACGATGTAAAGATTTTCGTATCGTTCTTAAATCATGCCAATTGGATGATGGCAATCGTTTTCTCACTTCGGCAAGCCAGTTTATTCGTTTTTCAAATTGTTGAACCACTCTATTTAATGCCGACCTGGATGGATTTCTATCTCCTCTCTCGTAATGCTGATAAGCGCTTCTCGTAATTCCGCACTCAAATTGACTTAGTCTTAATTTGGTCCTTGTCTCTTTCAATAGCGAGGAAATGTTTGGTATAACATCTACATTCGTATTGTAGATAAATGTTGAACTACATATTTTTTGGAGTTTTTCTTTCTTTTCCGCCACTGTAAACCCTATTTCTCTCGCAAATTTCATCACTTCCTCCCCCGTTATAAACAACCGATAATACTCCTTTTTCCTCGGACGTGGCGAATTACTTGCCTTCGATAATGTCGGGTGGAGCTGGGAACGTATCCCAAATCTTAAGAGCAGATGTTGAACTTGTGATAGCAATTTCCTGGACGCAGACGTTATTCCTATCTTCCTATCTTTTTCAGATACAGTTCCTTCGCCATCAAACAAAGCGGAAAGAAAAGCGGCAATTTCTCCCTTTGAACACTTGAAAAGAAGCTCTGGCACTATTTTTGACCCCGATGGACCTGCGGCACCTAAATTTTCCAGGAACGTGCCAAACTCTATTCCAGGAATATATATTTCCTTCGCTGATTTGCCTTTATGTGAATCCCTATATGATGGATTCAATCCCAACTTTTTTGCAAATGCTCGATATTCTTCTATTAACTGCGGATTGTTGTTGGTAAAAAAAGCCGTGCACTGTGGATAGCCGTTGTGCACCTTTGATTCCAAATACCCCTCTGCGATAAACAATCCTATAAATCGCCAGAATTCGGAAGTAGTATGGCTGGGCAGCTTTAACCTCACCGCATTTCTCGCTCTTGACTGTCTATAAGTGATGTTTAAAGGCTGGGGAGTGCCAAAAACCTCAATTTTTCTTGGTGTTGCTATAAATACCCCTTCTTTCAAATCCTCCGCCTTCTTTTTCCTTAGATGCGCATCTTCACCGCATACAAAAAAGGGATGCGTTGGTGTGACTTTTATTTCTTTCCCGGAACTCGTCAGGATGCGATACATTTTTGGTGTAGCCCAACGTTTCCAGAGCAAATCTCCTTTTGACAACACTGTTTTAGCGTTTAAACTCAAAGAAACCAAATCATGGTTAGTTTCTATACATATACCATCGTCTACGGACCCGCTTATTTTTTTGGGTGCTTCACCATCCACTATGGTTCTTATGTCCTGCAAAGAGCCATCTGAAAGAAGTATCTCTGTGTCTCCACTGATACATTTTGCGACTCCCGGGTCTCCAACGAGAAGCACGTGTATGTCACCTCGCACCCTCGTCTCATCCGGCAACTCCTTTGGGACGCCAGCGAACAATTGGAGAATTATCGCTTCTTTTATTTCCTCGTAGCCATATATGGAAGGAGCAATGCTTCTCATGAACTTCTCATATACGTCCGGTTGATTCTTTAGCTCCATTATTTCCCGCTCATCCGCCTCTGTTATCTCTATCTCCCCAAACTCCTCCTCCTTCAACTCCAGCGAATTGCCATCGAGGTATATATCAAAGAAAGGCGTCTTCCCAAATTGTGTCGTCCGCTGATAAGACCTGAGAATACCGGTAACAATCACACGGCCCCCGGGAGATACCTCGCCTGAAATGTCGTCTTCCAGATTTACGTCTATCGCTTGCGGCAATTCCCCACCTCTTAACTCCTCCGGCGACTCCTGTAACCTTATCTTTTGCGCATTTGCGAATTTTGACTTATCCACCGATAAGTTGAACTGCCGTGCTTTTCTTCCACAGCCCCCGCTCTCCTGTTCACACTCCACCGGCTCTTTGAACTGCCTTCCACTTTGCGTTATCGAAAAGATATGATGACAAAAAGGGCATTCAAATACCGCTTCCACTATCCGCGGTCTTACCTCCGTCGCCTTTGTCACCAAGCCCTCTATGCCCACCAGCTTGCCTATGTCGTTGCTTCTAATATCCCGTATCTTCACCCTTCGTGGAAGTCTTATTATACGGAGATTGGCTTCATCGAGTGTGACACCCGTAGGAATATCCATTTCCCGTAAAGCCCTTGTTGCCGCTTCTATTGTTACATCAGGGTCTTCTAAAAGCATATCGGCTATTGTCGGGTCATATATGTCCATGTCCGAGAACCCAACGAACAAACTACGCCTTTCCGGATATGAATTCGACATCTCTATGATTTCGTCCCAATAATACCGCTTCAGAAAGTCCTCCCACTTCTCTGTTACCAGGTCCTGCATCATTTTGTCTGCTTCTCTCTTTTTCTTATAAAGATATGTAGATAGATGAAGATGTTTTAAAATAATATCAAACTGGGTTGGTGGGAAGTTATCATGGCAGAAAGGAAGGAAGAAGTCACCGTTATGGGTGAGGAGAGGAGTAGGAGTGAGAGTATATGTCTGAGTTAGCGGTTGTTTTTGATGGTGCCGGCGTTTTATACGCACCTTTCAGGATTATAAAAGATATGGAAAGAGGAGTGACAAAGCGCAGCAGGGTATCGGGAATAACCTGCACGGACAGGCTTGAAAGAGGTGCGATGACGATATTGAAGACGAGATACGAGGAAACGATGGAGAAAGAGGAACACGCTAAAATTTTATCCGATTTATTGAGAGAGAAAAAAATAGAAAATAAGGTTATATATAAGAAAAAAGGGGTTAGTGACAGAGAAGTAGTGGAAGCAATTTTGATGGATAAAAACGTTAGACTGGAGGACGTGCATGAAACGATGTCATTTTTAAGGAGGTGCGATATTCTCCCGGTAATAGGGGTGGGGTTGATTATAGATATGGCAGGAGGAGCGATAAGATACGTGATTGCAGGAGGTATAAACCTTTTCCCGGGAACGCTCAAACTCCTGAGGGAATTACGTGAGCGGGGTATCATGACGTTTGTTGCTTCGGGGGATAGGGTAGAGAAAGAAGAAATGGCGGTATATTTGCCTGACATACCACCGGACAATATTTTTGGAACGATGAAGCCAGAAGATAAGAGGGAATTGGTAAGAAAGTTGAAGGAAGAGCATAAGGTGATGATGGTGGGTAACGATAAGAATGATTATCTTGCGATGTGGGAGGCGGATATAGCGGTATTATCGTTGCAAGAAGCGGCAGATAGGCCGGGAGCGATTTTTGAGGTTGCGGATTTCCGGATAAAAGATATAAGCGAGGTAAAGGAAATAGTAGAAGAGATTAGATGAGGGGGATGAAAATGGGGAGTGCGAAAGAAGGCGAAGAGTTGGAATCGCTGGCAGAGGGGCTGAGGAACTTCGATGGAGTGAAGCGAAAAAGAGCTATAAGTGACCTTGTAAAAAGGCTGGGGAATTCCGACCGAGTAGGAAGTCGAACGATAAGGGGATTCGGTGAGGATGCCGCAGTGCTAAAAATTGACAACGATAATTTCATTTTACTTGCCGTGGATGGTATCTGGGGTAGATTGTTAAATGCCGACCCCTGGTGGGCGGGATATTGTGCGGTTCTCGTGAACGTGAATGATATAGCGGCGATGGGTGGCACTCCTATGGCAATGGTGAACCTAACCTCAACGCAGAAGAAGGACATATGTGAAGAACTGGGACGCGGAATGGAAGACGGCGTGAAAAAATTCGGTGTGCCAATGGTAGGGGGGCATCTACATCCTGACACTTCTTACGATGCACTCGACGTGGGAATAATCGGAACGGTAAAGAGAGATAGTGTAATCTATTCGAATGGTGCGAACCCCGGTGACAGGGTATTGGCAGCGATTGACCTCGATGGCAGGATATATCCAAATTACAATTTAGCATGGGACAACACGACAAAAAGGTCCCCTGCGGAGATAAAAAGGCAGTTGGACACAATGGTGGAAATAGGAGAGAAGAAGTTAGCAACTGCGGGGAAGGACATAAGCAATCCCGGCACGCTGGGCACGCTTGGAATGTTACTTGAGTGCTCGGGAGTAGGAGCAATTGTGGAGCTGGATAAGATACCAGGACCTGATGCGGAACAAATATCTATCGAACACTGGTTAAAGATGTATCCGGGGACAGGTTTTGTGCTCACGGTCGAGAACGAGGAAAAAGGAGCGGAGTGTATAAAAATATTCAGAGATGCAGGAATAGAGGCTTCTATCATTGGTGAGATAGACAACAGCAAGAAGTTGAAGATAACAAATGGAGATGAGACGGTAACGGTATTTGACCTCGACAAGGAGATAATAACGGGAATAGTGAGCAGGGAAAGAGAGAAATAAGGAAGAAGGTTAAGTAAATCCCAATGACTAATACTATCAAATCCAAAGTAAACCCTTTTCTTTTAGAAAAAGAAAAGCCGTGATAACACATGAGAGACGACTTTGACGAGTTATACGAGAAGATAAGGAAGGGAGGGATAGAGAGAGAAGATGCGATATTTTTAGCAGGTAACCCACTTTATTTGTTCTGCATTGCAGATGAGTTGCGGAGGCAGGAGAAAGGAGGCGTCGTTACTTATGTAGTGAACAGGAACATAAACTTCACGAATGTTTGTGTAGGCAACTGCAAGTTCTGTGCGTTCGGTGAAGAGAAGGAGAAGGGATATTTGTTGAGCATGGACGTAGTTTTAAGTAAGGTTGTGGAAGCGGTGAATAACGAGGCAACGGAGATATGTATTCAAGGAGGTTTGCATCCCGACCTTGCCTTAGCTGACTATTGTGGAATTATAGAAAGCATAAAATCGGAGTTTGACGTGCATATACACGCATTTTCACCGATGGAGATATACCACGTGGCGAGGAATTCAGGAATGAGCGAAGAGGAGGTGTTGATTGGGCTAAAAAGGGCAGGACTTGGTTCTATCCCGGGAACCGCGGCTGAAATACTCGACGATTCTATAAGGGAAATAATATGCCCGGGGAAGATAAAAACGGATAAATGGGTAGAGATAATAAAGACCGCGCACCGGTTGGGAGTTCCATCAACGGCAACCATCATGTACGGGCATATCGAATCACTGGAAGCCAGAATAGACCATATATTCAGGATAAGGGAGATACAAAAGGAGACGTGCGGATTTACGGAGTTCGTGCCGCTGAAGTTCATGCGAAGGAACAATGAATTGGGGCGAATGGTGAAGAGAGAAGTTCCTTTTTTGGAAAACGCAATGGTTCATGCGCTATCAAGGGTCATTCTTCATCCTTATTGTGAGAACGTGCAGGCATCGTGGGTGAAGTTAGGAGTGGGAGAAGTGCAGAAGATGCTTTATTTCGGTGTGAATGACTTGGGAGGGACGTTAATGGAAGAGAACATCTCGCGGTTATCGGGCGCTCCGGCTGGCGAGTATATGAGTCCGGAGGACTTCGAGCGATTGATAAAGGATGCGGGAAGAACGCCAAAGAGGAGAAATACGCTGTATGAATTATTATAGTCATTCCGAAACCACAAGATTACACAGATTTCCACGAGAGAACAATAATAGGAATCTGGTTCCATCGGTGATTTTGCCACCTGTTAACCTCCTTTTCTTGTGTTAATCTCGTGAAATCTCGTGGTTTATTACTTGCAATTTATTACTGGAATGACTATATAACTGCTATTCCGGAATATTCATATATCCCATTTTTATTCATCACCTTCTTCTTCTTCCTTTAAATACTTTCCCGCCAGCGCATCCTTCACCAGTTTCTGGATTTCCTCATTTTTTTCACGTATAATCCTGATTCTCTCCTTTTGGTCCTCGTCGAGATTGCTGCTTTCCAGCAGTAATTCTGAGTTTCCTCCAATGATTGCCACCGGAGTGATAATTCTATGTGACGTTTCTTTTAGAAAGTGCTCTCTTAGTCTATAAGCCTCTGCTATCTTCTTTTGCGATTCTTCAAGCTCTTTTACATGTTCTCGCAATGAGAGCGTCAGGTGTTTCGATTCCTCCACCGCACGCTTACGCTCGGTGGCGTCTCTAAAGAAACCAAGATTACATTCTCTTCCATCTATCAAAGCCTTGGTTGAATCTATATCCGCATAAATTATTGTTCCATCTTTTCTTAAACACGGAATATCTGATGATAACGTTTTTTCTCCTCTTGCCAGAGCCTCAAATTCAGAAATTGCATGCTTTAATTCGTCTTTTGGAGAAATATCGCTTACACCCATCCTCTTTAATTCTTCTACACTATACCCCAGCATCTTACATATC
>JADHYP010000055.1 GCA_016782355.1 Candidatus Syntropharchaeum sp.
GAGGGGTGTATGAAGTGGCATAAAAAACCAATTAAATTCCCGAATATTTAATTTAGAATAACATCAATTGCGAATACGGGGCATCGGGTAAGAATGTCCGGCAATATTGTACCGAGATAGATTAAGCTCTTATACCTCTCAATTTTTATTAACTTCACAAACAGAAATGCTACCAAAAAATGCGTCAACAGGTCTGGCATTTTTACCGTCTCCTCTCGAACTCCAATCTCTGGAGTTTAAATTTAAACTCTTTGAAGAAGAACAGGATCACAAAAGGGATGGGAAGAAGTGATGCATACCATTGTAGATACAGGTGTTTGTGGATATGAATCTCTTCTAACTCTAAAAAGTCATCCTTCCGAAAGATTGATTTTACGCTTACGATGTCCCCTTCTTCCAGACCTTCTGCATTACCGATGACGATTATCTTCCTCCTTTCATCTCCATATCTATACATCAATTCAAATCTTCCTTCATTTACTTCACCAACTTTTGAATATGATGAGACCAGTTCAGCACCGTCAAACAGTTCTGCGTTATCGAGATAATCCTGAAGTTCCGGTCCCCCGGTTTCCGGTCCCTTATGATATCCATAGTGGCATAAAAACAGTATCAGCAAGAATACCAGAACCATCTTTCCGATTTTATACTTATTTGAAAACATGAACTTGCATCCCATCTTTATTTACGACAAGAGGTAACATAAAAAACTATCGTACGTTTAAACGGTATCGCCATTTTAGTAATAATCAAATGGAAGAGGAAAGAAAATGGAAATAGAAGAATTGTTGGAGATTTCGTCCGAGCTAAGAGATTCCGTAAAAACATACATTACGGAAACTGCGGATTATGGCGAGATAATAGAAAGAAGAGCGAGGGACGTAACGAGAAGAATAGACATGTTTGCGGAAAGGGCATTAGAGAAAGCATTGGATAGTCGTAACCTATGTGCGAGGATAATATCGGAAGAATTGGGCGACCACGTATTTCCAAAAGGCGGCGAGCCGAAATTCACGCTTATTTTCGACCCAATAGACGGGTCCACAAATGCCATTCTCGGCATTCCTTTCTTCTGCTCCTCCATTGCTTATTCACCGAAAGTGGACCACGTTATTTTTGACGACATTCAAGCAAGCGTTGTTGCGACCATATACGGAAAGACGTTTTATGCCGTGAAGGGTGGGAATGCGTTTGTTGACGGTAAGAAACTACCTCGTAACGTGAAAGGGAAGACTAAACTCGTTCTGTCTATCTATACTTATGGTGCGGATTCAATACCTGAGTCGCTGATACAATTTCAAAAGGAAGCAAAGAACGTGGTAGTTCGTGTGCTGGGCAGTATAGCTGCCGAGATATGTTTGGTTGCAGAAGGCGTACTGGATGCGGTGATAGACGTGCGTGACTTAATAAACGGTTATGACGTTGCGGGTGCCGCGCTAATCTTAAGAGAAGCAGGAGGAACTGTAACGGATTTAAAAGGGAAGGAGCTGAGAAGCGAGGTAGGAAAAACGCAGAATATTTCCATAATCGCGGCTTTGGAACCTGAAATTTATAAGCGAATGCTTGAGATGTTATCATCAAAATAGACTAAAGAACCTTACTTTTAGAGACTTTCAATTAATTCAAGCCATTCGTCCCTTGTTTAAGAAATCTTTTTACTCTGAAATTGAAACATGAAGAACTGTATGAAAACGCTAAACAGAGGAAAATAGTAAAATGCGGATAGCGATATTGAAGAGGGATAAGTGCCAGCCGAGGAAATGCGAGTATGAATGCATAAAATACTGCCCGATGGTGCGAACGGGGGAGGAGACGGTAGTCCCGGGTGAAGATGGCAAGCCGGTAATATCAGAGGAATTGTGCGAGGGATGCGGGATATGCATAAAAAAATGCCCCTTCGCTGCCATTTCTATAATAGGGTTGCCGGAGGAGCTGAAGGGAGAAGAGACGCACAGATATGGCGAAAACGGGTTCGTTCTTTATGGTATGCCCGTTCCAAAAGCAGGTAAGATAACGGGAACGATAGGCGAGAATGGGATAGGGAAGAGCACCGCAATTAAAATATTATCGGGATTGCAAGTGCCAAACCGTGGCAAAATAGATGCGGAAGCAAAGCCGAGTTGGGATGAGATAATAAAGAAATATGCAGGGTCAGAGTTACAGAATTACTTTGATAGACTATCAAAAGGAAAAATCAAGGTGGCTTATAAGCCGCAATATATAGATGCAATTCCGGAATTCTTCGATGGCAAAGTTCACGAGTTACTGGAAAGCACAGACGAGACCGGAGTATCAAAACTGCTTGTGAAGGCTTTTGAGCTCGAAGAAGCGCAGAATAAGGATATAAAAGAGCTGAGCGGTGGCGAACTGCAAAGGGTTGCGGTAATAGGTTGTATGATAAGAGATGCGGATTTTTATTTCTTTGACGAGGTGACGCCCTATCTGGACATACATCAACGCGTGAAAGTGGCAAAAGGAATAAGGGAAGTTTTGAAGGATAAAGCGGTGGTTGTAGTGGAACACGACCTCGCTATCCTTGACATGCTTGCTGATTACGTGCATCTCCTCTACGGTGAGCCCGGGGGGTATGGCGTTGTTACAATGCCAAAGAGCACGAATAGAGGAATAAACGAATATTTGAGTGGATTCTTGCATGCGGAGAACGTTCGGATAAGGGATAAGCCAATAGAGTTCAGCGCTCATCCACCGAGGGAAAAACTAAAAGGAAGAGACGTTTTCATCGAATACGATGGATTTGAGAAGAACTATGGAGGAGATGGATTTGTATTGGAAGCGAAGCCGGGCAGTATAGATGAAGGGGAGGTACTGGGCATAGTCGGTAGAAATGCCATTGGTAAAAGCACGTTTGTGAAAGTATTAGCGGGCGAGACAGAATCGACAACCGGGGAAATATCGTTTGACATTAGCGTTTCTTACAAGCCGCAATATATAAAAGGCAAGTTAGATATGAAGGTGAAGGATTTCATTTATTCGCAAAAAGAAGAGCTAAGCGAAAACGACGTTATTGACGTGCTACATCCGTTGGGAATATCGGAGATGGAGAATAGGAACATAAAAGAGCTCAGTGGTGGTGAATTACAAAACGTTGCGATAGCTGCGTGTCTTTGCCAGGATGCCGCTTTGTATATGCTGGACGAGCCGTCTGCGCATCTTGACGTGGAGCAGAAGGTGCGGTTGATAAAGACAGTCAGGCGGTATGCGGAGCGAAGGGGCGTATCAATGTTGATTGTGGACCATGACATATATTTGATAGATTTGCTAAGCGATAGGTTGATGGTTTTCGACGGTGAACCGGGTGTGCGAGGAGAGATAAAAGGTTGTTTTGAGATGCGAGCGGGAATGAATTTGTTTTTGAAGGATTTAGGTATAACGTTCAGGCGAGATGAAAGCACGCTTCGACCACGGATAAATAAGATAGGTTCGGCAAAAGACCGTGAACAGAAGGAGAAGGGGCGGTATTATTATTTGTGAGCAAGCAAATCTTCAACAGAAGTAACTTCCTTTACCCTACCCGCTTTAATATCCCGGTCGCTTTTACGGAGTGCTTCCATCGTTTTTGGATTACTGAGAATTTCAACGGAATCAACGAGTGCTTCGAGACCTCCTCGTGTAACCATCTTCTCTTCCACTCTCTTCAGCGCTTCGTATACGTCTTGAATTGTAACCGGCATATTTTTCCTTTGGATTCATGTCTATATAAGTATTTGGATTTATATTCTACCAGAGTAGTTTTTATATGTTTTAGATATCCAACTTTTGAATACCGAAGATGAAAGAGAAAATGTGGGAATTATGGCAAAAGAAGTAGCGGATAAAATCATATTAGCAGCGAGGGATGCCAGTAACGAAGCAGATTTCGAATTTAATACCGAACATATCCTAAAAAATGTCCTTGACAGGCTTGGTATAACGAACTATGCGAGTTATGAATTCAGGACTGGTAAAGGCACGTTATTACACGCCGGATTGGCTTGCAGAACTCGTTATTTCGGAAGTTGGATACGATGGCAACTCGAATAAAAGATTTCTTGACCCTGCGTGCGGCAGTGGCACTTTTTTAGTTTTAGCAATGAAGAGGGCGAGACAATATGCGCTTGACAATTTTAAGAACGAAACAGAAACTTTGGAAGGGATATTGAAGAACATCGCAGGTTTCGACTTGAATCCCTTAGCGGTGCTGGCTGCGAGAACGAACTATCTCATCGCTCTGGGTAAGCTGATAAAATATAAGCGAGAGGAGCAAAAGAATCGGCAGAGAGTGAAGACGTAAAACTACTCATGGGTATTCCTGGAGTGAATTACTACACGGCACTGCTACTCACGAGTGAGATAGGAGATTTTAGCAGGTTTTCAAGCGCAAACAAGCTTGTCAGTTGGTTAGGTTTGGCGCCAAGGGTTCATCAGAGTGCAAATACGATCTACAACGGCAGAATAACAAAAGAAGGGTCACCGAGGGTGAGGTGGGCACTGGTACAAGCAGCTCGATCTGCAGTCCAGTGGGACGATCATTACAGAACAAAGTATCAAAGAATCAAGGAACGGCGAGGCGATGGAAAGGCAATAGTGGCAATAGCAAGAGAAATCGCAGTGGCGATGTATCATATGATCAACCGAAAGGAGGGATACAGATTTAGCACCGATGCGTTTAAAACCAAAAAACTTAAAAAGCTTGAACGCGAAAGTAATAAATGGGCAAAGATGATGGAAGTGCCTGTAGGAGGGATGAAGGCATAAGGAAATAGGAAATAAAGGCTCTACGCATGCAGTGTACCGATGCCATCCTCCGCTTGGGTGAGATCTCTTAGGAGTTTTTCATGGATGTATAGCGGATGTAAAAAACCACGAGATTTCACGAGATTAACACTAAAACTTTTTAGAAAAAAGTTTTATCTTTGGTAAAGCTTTCTTTCTTAAAGAAAGGTTTCTCGTGAAAATCTGTGTAATCTTGTGGTTAATAAAAAGAACTAAACAAATGCCTCCAATTTATTATAATCACTATAATTCCTGTAATTACTACCGATGCTACTTTCATGACCTGAAGCATTTCTGAACTCAGAACTATCCCCGGCGAGCCAAATAAGACCATTGTGTTATGTGGAATGGCTATTGAACCGATAATTAATAAATACACGGCGAAGAAGTCGCAAAATATGACTAAACTTTTTCTCGATAGTTCCGGGCGTTCAATGCCGGACAGAGCGGTTCGGAAGGCAAGTATAAGAATCACTATTACAATTACCATTAGAATACAAACGTAATCAGGGTTCTTTTGCCCTAAGAGATTGTAAAGCGGATTTAAATCTGCAAACCTTCCATATAACACCGAAGCTATCATTGTTGAAATCGAATCGTAACATAACATTACAATGGCAAGAGCGTAGGCAATTCTTCGGACGTTCATACAATCTAAATATTTTCTTTAGCATCTAACATAAACATTACCTCGGACAATTTTATCTATACGAAAAGAGCACTCTTCAGATATGAATGTAGATATGAATGCCAAGATTTTATAATACTAAAACAGAGGAGGTATATTAACATGCTCGAAGCAAACAAAACGGCAGCGATAAAGTTTGGGATAGATACTCATCTCATCGAAGAAAAAACCGATACTCAAAAGAACGTCGAAATTCTCGGCGAGGACCTAACTTTTATCAGTGTCAGAGAATTTCAACGAACAAAACATGTTCATCGTGTGCATCCTTATCTTGGCAAATTTATTCCACAACTTGTCGAAGTTTTCTTGAGAAGATATTTTATAAAGGGAGATACCGTTCTTGACCCATTTTCTGGTTCTGGAACTGCTTTAATTGAGGCAAATGTCTTAGGGATGAATTCGATTGGAATAGAGCTATCTCCGTTCAATGTGCTGATTCAGGAAGTAAAAGCCAAAGGATACAATATTCCAGAAGTCGAAAAAGAAATAAAAGATGCATTGAAACGGTTAAAGGTTTTTTCCCACAGATTACAGATTAAAGGGCGAGGGCAAACTCTTTTTGATGACAAAGTAGAAAGATTTGAAACAGATAGCGAATATCTGAAGGAGTGGTTTTCTGATAGGGCATTACAGGAGATTTTATTTTTAGAACAGATTCTTTTATAAGGGATGGAAGAACTTTAATTAAAAATAAATTTATTTGGAGAGGTATATATGAAGGTATTCAAAGCGGACATCGAGATAATATGTGGCGAATATAGTTTTTTAGATACTCGGTTACTTGTTTGTAAAGATTCTCATGAGGCGGAGAGAATAGCAAAGGAGCAAGTTGATAAAGAAAATTCGATGTATCCCGGAGAGACATTCTATAAACTACTATCAGTCGATGAATTTAATTATTTGGATAATTACAAGATAGTGTATAGATTGAATAAACTCAAATGCAGGATAGGGTTAATTAACCAAAAGGAGGTTGACAAGTGAGAAACTTTTGGATAATACCAGGATCAGAAGAAAATTGGAGGCAAGCTCTTACCACGCTGTGTGTGTCCCGGTTCTCCTACGTCAAAAAACACTCACCGAACATCTCCACTGCGAATTCCTTTCCTTATTTTCAAAAGGAATAAACTACTTTTCTGCCGGGAAATCGCATCCCTTATAGCGAGCAAATCCAGCATTGACTGTGCCCTCAACTCCTTATTCACGGGGTCTGCGAAAAGGATATTTTTTTCCACCAGAAACCGGGTTTCTTCCCTTAAATATTTATATCCGGTTTTATCCTTTTCTTCAAATTCCGAAAGGACACCCAAAACTGCGGCAAACATTTTTTTGTTCTTCTCTTTCAACGAATACACTATCTCTTCTATTTGTCCCTTTCTTATCTTGAACGTCTCTTCAGCTTTTCCTTCCCTGCTTTCGCTATTTGCAAGTTCGACCAGACTTAGGGGCTTACCGCCGCAGTAGTGCCACGCAATCTCCTTCTCCTCCTTATTAAAGCCGTGCTTTTCCAGAAAATTCATTGTTACTTCCTTACTGAAGTCATCAACGAGCACGTATCTGCATCTTCCGTGAAGCATCGCATCGCCGTGAACTTTTTCTATGAAAAGGGAATCGGAAGTGATTGCGAAGACATGACAAAGACGCAATTCTTTTGTCAGCCTTATAAAGAAATTGAAGAGTTTATATATCCACAACTCATCAATCTTTATGTCTTTAATCACCTGCAGCTCGTCAACAATAAGCACCGGTATCCTGCTTTCTGATAGTTTTGTAAAGTAGCCCTCGAGGAATTCAAATACATCCTCGTAAGATTTTTTGAATACCGCATCCATCATACTCTTAGTGACTGGAATGCCTTTAAACCTCAACGCTTCCACAGGTGTTTCTGAAATAGTTTTTAAAATTTCCTTGTAATCCTTCTCTCGCTCCACCTTGAACAGAACCCTGATGAAGTCGCTGTAATCGGAGATGTACTTTCCTCGGAAATTGATGTAAAAAACGATGTGATCCTTCGGCAGTTGTTTCGCAAGATGGTCAAACAGTTCTGTTTTACCGCTGTTTATAGGACCGCAAACGAAAGTAATCAATATGGGCTCCACGCTCAATATGTTCATTATCTCTGTTATCTCTTCTTCTCTGTTATGAAATTCGATTCGCTTCATCTTTCCGTTTCTAATCCCCGCTTTTTTCGCCCTTAAAAAGTGTCCTGATAATTTCACTATGTTGGTTTATTTAATTAAATCAAATCAAACCAATAATATCTTCCTTCACGTAATTTATGAATTCATCCTTTGTAGCCCTGCTGAAAATCGTTACGACACCGTTTCTCGTTACGCCTACCACCGTTCCGTGCCGTTTAGATTTCAATACGATATACCATATTTTCCCATGCTTCAAATGGTCGAGATACAACGACGTATCCCCCAACGCGGAACCATATAAAGACAGCTTCTTGATGTTCGGCAGGTTTACATCGTCGAAGAAGATTACTTTTGTATCCTCGAAGTTATCCTCGTGAAAACGCACAAATCTCGCTGGCTCAATCCGAACTTCCACTATCTTCCCGGAGGTTATAAAAAGAATTTTGCTCAACTGGTTGGCGATATTATTTGCCCTTGCTTTCTTTTCCATAATCGTCAGAACAATCCTGCCTTCTTGCTCTTGCGTTTGTTTTTGTGCTTGTTCGACGAAGAAAAAAGGAGCTTCGGAAGTGGTTGGTATCCGCACTTTCTCACCACGATGATAGACTTCCAGAAGTTGGTCCTGAACGAAAGTCCCATGCAAGGAATCTCCGATTAAACGCAAGTCCTTTATCTCGGTAATTAAACTTATATCTTTGCCGTCGTCTTTCCGTTTCTCTTCGGATTGAAACCCTTTCAGCTTGCTGGCTATCTTTTGCAAATCAACGTCCTCTTCAACCACGAATAATTTTCCTGCTAAGACCATGTTTTACTATTTGTCTGTCCACGCATTCATCAGCCAGGAACTTCACTTGTCTTCGCCCCTGCTTTCCTCTCATGTTGGATGGGATACACTACATCTGCTCTCAATGCCTCGGATGCGAAAGAAAGTGCGGCATAAACTCCCTCCTTCGTTAGACGAGGATGCTCATCAATGATTTGCTCAACTGTCTCACCCGCCGCCAGTTTTTCCAATATCTGCTCTACTGTGACCCTCGTGCCTGCAATCACGGGCTTGCCCATCATCACCCCCGGGTCAGATTTGATAAAATCCTTCCATTCTTTATTTGAATCCATTCTTTCACCTCGATATTACCTTTTTAAGAGTTCAGATTCCACTTTTTTCACCTGATTTAAAGTTGGTTTTTATGGTTTATAAATATTGGTTTTCTTTT
>JADHYP010000056.1 GCA_016782355.1 Candidatus Syntropharchaeum sp.
GAACTCTTTAAAACAGCGAAACTTATTAATCTATTTATTATTCTCATAGTATTTCGTAAATAACTATCTATCTTTGAAAATAAAAGGCGGGGCTCGTAGCTCAGTGGACGAGTGCCTCCTTCGCGAGGAGGAAGCCACGGGTTCAAATCCCGTCGAGTCCATAGGTAGGTAAGTAAGTAAGTAAGTAAGGAAAGAAACAAAATGTACAAAAGAGGTGATGTAAATGCAGATGATGCCGCAAATGGGTTATGATAGGGCGATAACGGTGTTCAGCCCTGATGGAAGGTTATTTCAGGTGGAATACGCAAGAGAAGCGGTGAAGAGGGGCACTACTGCCGTTGGAATAAAGGCGCTGGATGGTGTCGTGCTATTGGTGGACAAGAGGTTGACTTCCAGGTTATTGGAAGGTGGCTCGGTAGAGAAGATATTTCTGATAGACGAGCATATAGGAGCAGCAACTTCCGGATTGGTCGCGGACGCAAGGATGCTGATAGATAGGGGCAGGGTAGAGGCGCAAATAAACAAAATCGTGTATGATGAAGCGATAGACGTGCAAACCTTAGCGAAGAAGATATGTGATTTTAAGCAAGCATATACACAAATTGGCGGGCTCAGGCCTTTTGGCACCGCGTTGTTGATCGGGGGTGTATATAATGGGAATAATTATCTTCTTGAGACTGACCCAAGCGGGGCATTGCTTGAATATAAAGCAACTGCGATAGGTTCGGGACGGACTATCGTAACGGAGATGTTTGAGGAGAAATATGATGAGAACATCATGCTTGAGGATGCCATCTTGCTCGGTTTAGAAGCATTATATAGAGTGACAGAAGGGAAGATAGGCACAACAACCGTGGATGCAGGTATCGCGGAGTTAGAGAAGAAGGAATTCCGGATCTTAAGTGCCGGGGAGTTAGAGCCGTATATAAAGAAAGTGAAGGAGAGACATGAAAAGGCGGAGGGAGCAAGTGAAGAGGGGAAGGAAGGGAAGGAGAAATAGGGTTGAATGGTGAGTCTGGACAAGGCGGTGATAGCGAGGTATAAGCACGGTAAGAAGAATTTTGAAGTCCTTGTAGACCCCGAAAAGGTAGATTCGATCAGAAGCGGTGCTGAAGAGGGGATAGAAGATGCTTTAGCGGTGGATGAGATATTTGAAGATGCGTCAAAAGGCGAAAAAACGACAGAAGACGATTTGATGGCGGTGTTTTCTACCACAGACGTAGAAGAGATAGCGAAAAGGATATTAAAAGAAGGAGAGGTGCAGCTTACCGCAGAGCAAAGGCGTAAAAAAGTGGAGGAGAAGAAGAACATGGTGATAGAGCGAATTTGTCGCATCTCCATAAACCCGCAGACGAATACACCCCACCCCGCACAAAGAATAGAAATAGCGATGAAAGAGGCAAAGGTGCACATTGACCCTTTTAAGAGTGTGGATGAGCTGGTAAGTGAGACGGTGAAGGCTATAAGGCCGATAATCCCGATAAAGATAGAGGAGATACAGATAGCGCTAAAAATCCCTGCTGCGTACACAGGTCGGGTATATGAGCTAAAAAATAATTATGAAGTGACGAAGGAAGAGTGGCAAGAAGATGGCTCATTCATCGCGTTGTTGCGAGTGCCCGCGGGAATGAGAGATGAACTTTTCTCTTTTTTGAATGCGATAACAAAAGGAGAAGTTCAAACGAAGGTCGTGAAGTGAAGAGTAGAGTAGAGTAGAGAAGTGAAAAATATGTATAAAGTTGTGGTGCCGGGAGATTTTATTTCCGAGGAGGCGGAACGTGCAGGAGAGGGGACTTACGTTGAAGATGGTAAGGTTTACGCAATGAGTTACGGTATAGTGGAAGAGAGAGAAGAGATAAAGGTGGTAGCGCTTTCCGGGAAGTACATGCCGGCGAAGGGGGACGTAGTGATAGGAAGGATAGCCGAGATTTCGTTTCCTTTCTGGATAGTGGACATCGCTTCTCCTTACGAAGCTCGATTGCACGTCTCAGAATTTGCAGAAGGGAGGGATAAAATCGAGTTTGGCAGCATGAGTAGATATTTGGACGTAGATGATTTTATCGTGGCGAAGGTGATGGATGTGAACGTGTTGATGCGGATAGAATTGGCATTAAAGGAAGAATTCAAGATGAGTGGTGTGGGGAGATTGGTAGAAATACCGCATACTAAGGTGCCACGAGTCATAGGGCGGAGTGGTTCGATGATAAAGACGTTAAAGGAGAAATGCAATTGCTTTATATTCATCGCGAAGAATGGTCGCATCTGGATAAAAGGCAGTGAAGCTGACATGAACCTCGCATCTGAGGTGATATTGAAGATTGTGAATGAAGCTCATACGTCAGGTTTAACGGATAGAGTGACGAATTTTTTAGATTCTTTTCGAAGGGATAAAGAAAAGGGAGAAGAGAAATAGGATAAAGAAGAAAAATGAAAGAAGGAACAGAAAGAAAGCTTATAATAGATGGGAAGAGATTGGATGGAAGGGGTTTTGAAGAACTCAGACCGATAAAAATAGAGATTGGAGTGTTAAAAAGAGCAGATGGGTCATGTTACTTAGAAGTAGGAGATAATAAGGTGATAGCTGCGGTCTATGGACCGAGGGAGATGCATCCAAGGCACGCACAGGATGCAAAAATGGCGGTGATTAAATACCGGTATAACATGGCGCCTTTTTCGGTGGACGATAGAAAAAGACCGGGACCGGATAGAAGGAGCGTGGAGATATCGAAAGTGAGTAGAGAAGCGTTCGACCCGGTCATTATGAAAGAATATTATCCGAAGATGGCGATAGAAGTTTATGTGGAGATGCTACAGTCGGATGCAGGGACGAGAACAGCGGGAATAAATGCGGCTTCGGTCGCGCTCGCGGATGCCGGGATACCAATGACGGATTTGGTTTCTTCAATTGCAGTAGGTAAAATAGACGGGGAAGTGGTATTGGATTTGACCGGTGTGGAAGATAATAATGGAGAAGCGGATATGCCGATAGCGATGATTGCGAGAACAAATACGATAACCGCACTGCAAATGGATGGTCACCTGACAAAAGAAGAATTTAAACGCGGGTTGAAGCTTGCGATGGGCGCATGCCATCAGATATACGAATTGCAGAGAGCGGCGTTAATAGAGCGATACAGTAAGAGCGAGGGAAGAGAGGAGAAAAAGAGGGACTAAAAATGGGACTCGAAATTATAGCAGATATAAGGAAAGATTATGTATGCAATTTGGTAAGAGGAGGGAAGCGGGAAGAGGGAAGAGGATTTCGTGAATACCGTGAGATAAGCGTGGAGCGGGATATAATAAAGAGGGCAGAAGGTTCAGCAAGGGTGAAGATAGGGGATACAGAGGTTTTAGTGGGCGTAAAAGTAGAACTTGGCGAGCCTTTTTCTGATACGCCGGATAAAGGAGTGATAATAACAAATGCAGAGCTTGTTCCGCTGGCATCGCCAGAATTTGAATCGGGACCGCCGAATGAAAACAGTGTACAGTTGGCGAGAGTGGTGGACCGGGGGATTCGAGAGTCAAAAGCAATTGACCTGGAGAAATTGTGTATAGAAGAAGGAGAGAAGGTGTGGATAGTTTTTATTGACGTACATGTATTAGATAACGATGGTAACCTGGTGGATGCCGCTGCGTTAGGTGCTATTGCCGCTCTTCTGGATATCCGCATACCTAACGAGAGATATGGCTTAACGGGGGAGAACACACTGCCGATGCGGGATACACCGGTGGCGGTAACGATGGCGGAGGTCGAAGGGAATATCTTAGTGGACCCGAATTTTAATGAGGAAAACGCAGCCACAAGCAGGTTAACGGTGATTTCAAATGCAGACGGTTCGTTATCCGGGATGCAGAAGAGCGGAAGTGGCGGGCTAAAGGAAGAAGAGGTAGTTGAGATGGTGGAGATAGGGATAGAAAAGGCGAGGGAAATAAGAGAAAAGTATCTCTCTCCACTTTGACTGTGATTTTATAACCACAGATTACACAGATTTCCACGAGAAAGTGAGAAGATACGAGAAGTCAGAGGACAGAAATTAGCTATACAAATATAGAAAGTTTAATTTTATTAGAAGTCATATTATAATTTATAATGATAGCGAAAGAGTCGCAGGTGTTAGAGGGGGGCAATTTCTTAGTGAAGGAATATTTCAGGAAGATGATAGGGGAAGAAGGGATGAAGATAATGGAGAACGTCCCAGCGGGAGAAATAACCGATGAGGAAATTGCAAGGCTAAGCGATACCAAACTCAGTTCTGTAAGAAAGGTTCTATATACGTTGTATGAAAACAGGATAGCAGAGTATAGGACTGAGCGAGATGATAATAGCGGCTGGATAACCTATTTGTGGCGCTTTAATCGTGACAACGTCAAAAAGATAATGGAAGAAGAAGCGGAGGTAAATTTAAATGAATTAAACAGGCAACTTGAAGAGGAACGCAAAGGTGTGTTTTACCAGTGCAACTGTCAACGCATTCTATTTGAAGAAGCGGCGGCGAAAAACTTCTGTTGTGATGAATGCGGCTCAAATTTTGAATATATAGATAATGGTAGTTTAATAAAAGAGTTAGAAGAGCAGGTAGAAGTGATAGCGAAGTGGATGAAAGGGATAAAAAAAGGATAAGAAGCGAGTGCATAGGGCTACTGAGAGAAGTTGGCTGTGGTGAAGCAGTTGTCGAACATTGTATCGCGGTTGCAGAACTTGCTTTGGAAATCGCTCTTCATCACAATCACAGTGAAGGTCACGATAGTGTGGATGAAAACATGGTTTTTAAGGGAGCGCTGCTGCATGACATAGGCAGGGCTCGTTCGCATGGCGTGGAGCATGGGTTCGTGGGTGGAGAAGTGGCAAGAGAGTTAGGGCTGGAAGAGAAAGTGGTGAGAATAATTCAAAGGCACGTGGGTGCAGGGATAACAGCAGAGGAAGCAAAGGAAGTGGGATTGCCACCTGTGGATTTCATACCTGAGACAATGGAAGAGAAAATAGTGGCGCATGCCGATAACTTGATGGATGGATGGAGAAGAACGAGCATAGAACACGCAATAGCGAATTTGAAGGGGCAGTTAGGCGAAGCGCACCCGTCCATAGATAGGATGATGAGGTTACACGAGGAAGTGATGGGGAAGAGTGGAAACCCCTAAATCCGAATTATCTTCCCAATGCGCTTTCCCTTAGCTTATCCTTTAATTCTAACTTTGTTATCACGACATTTGAGGGATGGACGGTTCGAGGCACTTCAGATAAATCCGACCTTGCAACAACGACGCCTTCTACGGTTATCTTTTCCCCCTTCAGGTCCACGGTCCTTACTTTACCTTCTTTACCTTTATCGTCTCCCCGCACTACCCTTACCGTATCGCCTTTTCTAAGCGGGAAACTTCTTTTACCGTATTTATCCCGCAGTTCATCGGAAAGAGCTGCGCTCATGAACTTGTGTCGTATATGCAAAGGTGCATTATACCTCGCTTTTCTTTGTTTTCTCGGTTGTTTAGACTTCTCGGATTTTATTTTTATCACTTCAAACCTCCTATTTCAACCCATCCCGACCTTCACCTTTAGTTTGCCGAGGGTCGTTTTTATCTCTATAATTTCTGCTTTAAGCCATTCAACATCTTCTTCAATCCTTTCTTTGATAACTTCCCTGGTCTTTTCCCCTTCTTCACTCACGACTTCGCTCACCTTCTCGATAGTTTCCCTTGTCTTCTCGCTCTCCCCTTTCACAACCGCTCTTGTCTTCTCACTCTCCTCACGTATCGCATTTATCGTTTCGTCTTGCTTTTCCAGCGTCATATCTTGCTTCGCCAGCGTCATATCTTGCTTTTCCAGCATCATATCTTGCCTTTTAAGCATACCCACGCCTGTTTGCGCTATCTTCGCTAACTGTGAAACCATAAAGGACTGCCTGAAAGAATCAATGCTCCTTATCTCTTCGGGATAATCCTCCACTTCTACGGCAAGAACCGAAGCGTCAGGGGGATAATTTGAGCGTGCAAACTCCACAAATCGGTTAATCTTCTCTTCCGGTCCGTCAACCAGAGCAATCAAACGTTGTTCACCATCTACAACAATATTTCGTGCATCGAAATTCTCAATGAACATGCTTTCTGCCTCGGTCAGCAGAAATAGCCTGTAACCTACGTCGTGAACCTTTCCCCTTATTATTATCCTCTTCGCTTTCATTTCTTCTTGACTATTAAATTTTACAAATATAAAAGGATTGGAGATTTGTTATGGTTTATGCTCGAATACGATGTCGTCGTGGTAGGTAGTGGTCCGGCAGGCTGCATGACGGCGAAATATGCAGCGAAGGAGGGAGTTTCTACGCTGATTATCGAGGAGGATGCAGAAATAGGCGAGCCAGTTCAATGTGCCGGGCTTATAAGCAAAAGAGCAGTAGAAGAGAGCGAACTGAAGAGTAAATCATTCATAAACTGCGAGTTGAAGGGTGCAATAATTCATTCGCATTCGCACGACGTAAGGATAGAATCACCATCGCCGGAGAAGAGGGCTTTTGCCATAGGGAGGAGCGTCTTTGATAAGGAATTGGCGAAAGAGGCGCAGAAGGAAGGTGCGGACATAATTCTGGGGAGCAAAGTTAAAAGAGTAAAGAAAAGGGCGGGGGAGACAAAGCTAACGATAAGCACGACGGGCGAAGAGGAAATAAGAGCAAGTGTAGTCATTGGCGCTGATGGTGCGAGGAGCGGAGTGGCAAAAATGGCGGGGATGAAAGTCACAAAGAACTTCCTGAACTGCGTGCAAGTAGAGGGCGAATATGAAATGGACGAAGCATTTGCAGAGATTTTCGTGGGTAAAACAATAGCGCCGGGTTTCTTCGCATGGGCTATCCCGATTAACGAAGACGTTGCTCGAATCGGTCTCTGCATAGACAAAAGGTTTTCACCACATCCAAACCCATTGCTATTTTTAAAAAGGAATTTATCGGAGCACCCGGTTATAGCGAGGAAATACAAAGGCAGCAGTTCTAATTTTACAGTCGGGACAATCCCCATTCCGGTAGGTGCAGGCTTGCTGCGAAGGCGAGGACGAGGGCAAACCGTAAGTGTAGATAAAGAGGGGGGGCTAATGTTGGTCGGAGATGCCGCGGCTCAAGTCAAGCCAGTCACAGGCGGTGGTGTGTATTATGGAATGAAATGTGGTAAGATAGCGGGTGAGATAGCGGCAAAAGCGTGTTTGACGGGGGATATGAAGGTGCTGAATGCGTATGAAAGACGATGGCGGAAGGAAATAGGGAAGGAAATAGCGTTTGGGCTGAAGGTTCACCGGTTAAGGTGTGTAATTAGCGACAAGGACTTCGATACGATTTTCCGGACGCTGTCACAGGACGCGGTATTGCAACTAATAAAAAGGAAGGGTGATATGGACTATCCATCAGTCGTATTTCGTGAGTTTTTAAAGCATCCGCGTCTCATCAAGTTAATGGCAATGAACATCCTAAAATATTTATATACGAAGTGAAGATAAGGTAATCAGATAAAGGAAATTGGAGGGCTGTGGGAGAGAAAAAAAATGGCGAGGATGTATGCAAGGAAGCGAGGAAAATCAGGTTCCAAGCGACCATTTAGCTTCAGTCTCAGGAAAGCTGCGCCTGAATGGGTGGAGCTGACAGCAGAAGAAGTGGAGAAAAAAGTGGTTGAGTTATACGAGCGGGGACTTTCGACAAGCGAGGTAGGAATAGCACTAAGGGATAGTAATGGCGTGCCGAGCGTTGCGCTGGTCACGGGGAAAAAGATAACGGGAATTTTAAAGGAAGAAAATATTGTGCCTGAGATACCGGAAAGTCTCCAGAATTTGATGCGAAAAGCACTTCGGATGAGAAAGCATATTGAAGAGAATAAGAAAGACCTCCATAATAAAAGAGCGCTACAGTTAACCGAATCGAAGATAAGAAGGCTTGTGAAGTATTATAGGAGGGAGAAGGTCTTACCAGAGGACTGGAAATATAAGCCTGAAATTGCAGAATTTATTATGCGGGGGTGGACGTAAGGAGTAGAGGGAGACAAAAAAAATGAAAGGATATGGAGAAATATTGTTGGGACTCGTATTAGTAATATTGGGGATAGGCATGTTAGTTATTCCGCAGGTGGATTTTTTCTGGGAGGCGCTAAAGACGGTTATATTAGGGTTTATTCCCATATTCGTGTTGTTAGTCGGGGCAGTGTTTTTGATGATAGGCGTGAGTGACGTGAGAGAGAAGGGAGAAGAAATAGAAAGCGAAAAAGAAGAGAGTGATTAGCCGTGGGAACGATTAAACCGACATATATAAAGAAGCTGGCGAGACAATTGCTGAAAGAAGTGCAGGAGTTCACGGAAGACTTCGACGTGAATAAGAAAATAGTGGATAAGTATACAAATATAGAGAGCAAAGGAGTAAGAAATAGAGTGGCGGGATATATAACACATAAAAAGAGGCGGGTGAAGGGTGAGAGTTGAAATGTTAAAGATGGAAGGTGTGTATCCGGCGCTTATAACGCCGTTTACAAAGGATGACGAAGTGGATAAGGAAGGTTTGAGGCGGCTTGTAGAATACGCGATAGAGGGCGGCGTAGCGGGAATGGTCCCGTGTGGCACGACAGGCGAATCCGCAACGCTTTCGCATGAAGAGCATAAGGAAGTGATAGATACGGTGGTGGACTGTTCAACGGTGCCGGTGATAGCAGGCACGGGCTCGAATAACACAAAGGAGGCGGTAGAGTTCACGAAATATGCGGAAGATGCGGGTGCGGAGGCGTGCCTTTTGATTACGCCTTATTACAACAAACCGAATG